>JAJYSD010000334.1 GCA_021793745.1 Bacillota bacterium | reverse complement strand
TGTTCGCCATGTCTTCCCTGACGACCGTCCTGTTTCTCGGCGGTTGGCATCCGCTGTTCGGGCTTGACTTCATTCCGCCCCTGATCTGGTTTGTGCTGAAGATGCTCGCGGTGGTCTTTTTCATTTTCTGGCTTCGGGCGACCTTTCCGCGGATCCGGGGGGATCAATTGATGCAATTGGGGTGGAAAGTGTTGCTGCCCCTGGCTTTGGCGAACATTTTCCTCTCCGCGCTTCTCAAGGAAGTGCCCGTGATCGGCAATTGGTTTTAGGACGTGATCGGAGAACGGGAAAAGCAAGGGCCTGCCGCCCGGGCGGTTGTCCCTCGACCCATCCCGACGCTCCGTCAGTTGCAGGTTGGCGTCCCGCGCGCCGAAAAACGGAGGGATATCCATGCTCGGACTGGTAAAAGGTTTGGGCATCACGCTCAAAAACCTTACGAAGAAACGAGTCACCTACAGATATCCGGATGAACCCTTGGAGATGCCGGATCGCTTCCGTGGAATCCAGTATTTTGATCCGGATAAATGCATCGTTTGTTATCAATGCGCCCGGATTTGCCCGACGGACTGCATCAGTCTGACCGGGAAGAAAAATCCGGACCCCGAAAAAAAGGGAAAAGTGATTGAAACCTACGATATCAACTTCGAAATCTGCATCCTCTGCGACCTGTGCACCGAGGTTTGTCCCACAGAGGCGGTGGTGATGACCCGGAACTATGAATTGGCCACCTACAGCCGGGACGAACTGTTCAAGGATATGGAATGGCTCAAAAACAACAACACGAATGTCCGGAAGGAGAACCACCCATGAATTTGAGCGGTGAGTTTTTCGCCTTTTTGATCTTTTCGCTGATGGCCATCGGCGGGGCGGTGTTCATGATCAGCTTCACTCGGGTGGTGCATATGGCGTTGGCCATGGCCTTCACCTTTCTCAGCCTGGCCGGCATGTACGTCCTGCTCCACGCGGAGTTTGTCGCCGTGGTGCAGGTGCTGATCTACACCGGAGCGGTCACCATCCTGATGCTGTTCGGAATCATGTTGACGCGCCATCGGGATGAGGACCATGCGGAAGGACGCCGATGGCACCGCGGACTGAGCTTTGTCGGAGTGACAGCCTTCGGATTGATCCTCCTGATGACGATTTGGCGGTCGCCGCTTCCGGAAAGCGGAGCGGATCCCGCTACCTATACCGTCCAGCGCCTGGGCGAGATCATATTCCGGCATTACGTCATTCCCTTTGAGCTGACGTCGGTCCTTCTCCTGGCAGCCTTGGTGGGCGCGGTGATCTTGGCAAAAAGGGAGGGTCAGTCCTGATGCCTGCAACCTCATATCTGGCACTGGCGGCCATACTCTTCTGCATCGGCCTGTACGGAGTCCTCACCAAGCGGAACGCGGTGATCGTCCTCTTTTCCGTCGAGCTGATGCTGAATGCGGCCAACTTGAATCTGGTGGCCTTCTCCAAATTTGGCCTTTACGCCGATATTGCGGGGCAAATTTTCTCCCTCTTTTCCATCACCGTGGCTGCGGCGGAGGCGGCGGTAGGCATCGCCATCCTGATCGCCCTGTATCGCCGGCGCCAAACGGTGGATGTGGATCGGTTCGACACGCTGAAGGGTTGAGATCCCCCTTCCCTCGGGAACAACTTGTGAAGACCCGTGCAATCCCAAGCCTCATGTCGAGCCGGATGGTTGCTGATTTGACGTATCGATCTCATCATGGAACCTCACAGTTGAAGGACGGATGATCCATGAATTCTTTCATCGTATGGATGATTCCCCTTTTGCCCTTGATCGCCTTTTTATTGCTCATCAGCTTCGGGCGCAGGTGGAAAGAATCGGTGTCGGTCTTCACCGGATCGCTCGCCGCTTTTCTTTCGCTGGTCCTGTCCGTCTGGGTGTTGGCGGATCAATGGGGAGGCGGATCGGAGCGGCTGGCGGTGTTTCCCTGGCTCACGCTCGGGGAGACGACGATCTCCATGGGCATGGAAATCACCCGGCTGAACGCGCTGATGCTGTTGGTCGTCAGCCTGGTCAGCTTTCTGGTTCAGGTCTATTCCGCCGGGTACATGCGCGGTGATTCGAGGTTCGGGGTGTTTTACGCCTACCTGTCCCTGTTTACCTTCTCCATGTTGGGGCTGGTGATCGCCCCCAACCTGCTGCAGCTGTATATCTTTTGGGAGCTGGTCGGGGTTTGTTCCTTCCTCCTGATCGGCTTCTGGTATTGGAAACCGGAGGCGAAGGCGGCTGCCAAGAAGGCCTTTATTGTCACCCGGGTCGGGGATATCGGCCTTTTCATCGGCATCGCCCTGATCTTCTGGCAGGTGGGCAGCTTCGATTTCCGGGAGATCTTTGCCGCCCTGGAGGCGGGCAAGGTGGCTCCGGAAATGGTGACGCTGATCGCCCTGCTGATCTTTGTCGGCGCCGTGGGGAAATCGGGTCAGTTTCCCCTGCACACCTGGTTGCCGGACGCGATGGAAGGTCCCACACCGGTCAGTGCCCTGATCCACGCCGCGACGATGGTGGCGGCCGGGGTCTATCTGGTGGCCCGGTCTTTCCCGCTGTTCGCCGCATCGGAGACGGCGATGGACGTGGTGGCTTATGTCGGAGCCTTTACCGCTCTCTTCGCCGCGACGATCGCCCTGGTGCAAAACGACATTAAGCGGGTGCTCGCCTATTCCACGGTGAGCCAGTTGGGTTACATGATGCTGGCCCTCGGTGCGGCGGGTTACGTGGCCGGGGTGTTTCACCTGTTCACCCACGCCTTTTTCAAAGCCCTGCTCTTCCTGGCGGCCGGAGCGGTGATTGTCGCCTTGAACCACGAGCAGGATATCCGGCGGATGGGGGGCCTGTGGAAGCGGCATCCCGTCGTCGGCTGGCTCTTCTTGATCGGCTGTCTGGCCATCGCCGGAATACCGCCCCTTTCCGGCTTCTTCTCCAAGGATGAAATTCTGCTCGCCGCGTATGCCGACGGCCGGACCGGTGTGTTTTGGCTGGGAATGCTGACCGCATTCTTCACCGCCTTCTACATGTTCCGCCTCTTTTTCAAAGTGTTCTTCGGAACATACCGGGGAG
>JAJYSD010000333.1 GCA_021793745.1 Bacillota bacterium | reverse complement strand
TAGGTGCTTTTTTTCAGCATCCCCCAGTCCTCCTCATAGATGCGATCGGTGATCAAATTGGCGGGGAAAATTTGTCCCCGGTGGGTATGGCCGGAGAGCTGAAGATCGATGCCGATGGCTTGCGCCTCCTCCAGATCAAAGGGCTGGTGATCCATCAGGATAAGGGGCTTTTGGCGATCGACGCCCTCCATCACATCCTCCAACGGGACCCGGTCCGCCCCCCTTTGGAGGCGGGGATCGTTCCGGCCGATCAGATAGAAATCATCGCCGACGGAAACGTAGCGATCCTTCAAAACCCGGATCCCTTCCCCTTCCAGAGCCTTCATCAACTCGCCCTCATCATCCCGGAGGTCCCGGTCGTGGTTCCCCGGCACCGCGAAGATTCCCAGAGGCGCTTCGATCTTCCCCAGAACCGCCGCCAGCTCCCGCCCCTCTCCCGGTGGGAGCGGGCCATCGGTGATATCTCCGGTCAGCAGCACCAAGTCCGGTTCCAACTCCTCCAGCATTTCAAGCAGGGGTTTCAGCCGATCGGCGTCGATCACCGGACCAAAATGAATGTCCGAAACCAGGGCGATATGCAATTCTTTCACGGACCCGGCCTTTTTGTTTACCGCCACCTCGTATTCATTGATGACCGGATTTCGGGCATTCCAACCCCCGTAGATGACGGCGCCCAATATGAAAGTCACTACGACGACTCCCAAGATGAATGGGGTTTTTGGGTGTTCCCTCACCCGATTCGGGATAAACTTGAGCCATCGGTTCAGCAGCCGGATGCCATCGATCAAGAGAAGGATCAAAAAGGCGTACACGATCATGATCATGGAATACCCGCCCCACATGGCCAATCCGGAGGCGATCGAGCGGGGCAGAAGATGCTCCGTCAGCTCCGCCACAGGGAACGGCAGCACCAACAGGGCGAAGACCACGCCAAACAGGAGCCGAAGGGACCGGGACGCCGGCTTTCCCAGTGCCTGCCATCCCCTGCGTCCGATGTAGTAGGTCATCAATCCGTACAGAACCAAGAAAATTGAGACGAAAAGACCCCACATGTTTTGCTTCTCCCCCATCGAAAGGTATTGCCGCATCGGGTTCGCCATTGGATGCAATGAATAAAGTATCAAAGAAACGGGCCATTGACCATCCTTCAACCAATCGACGCACCGGAAGGGGAAAAACAAAAAGACCGGCCTCGACGGCCGCCCTTCAGAAAAGGGTCAGACGGTCTTCCGCGCTTCCCGATCCCGCTCCTCGAGAAAGGAGACCACCGTCCGGAAAAACCGGTCGTAGTCCGGATTCCACACGTCGTGCCCCGCTTCCGGCATGACGGCGATTTCCACCCGCGACAGCCTTTCCCGAAAGAGCGCAGCATCCGCTTCTTTCAATAACGAACCCTCGCCTCCGCCGCGAAGGACGAGAACCGGACAGCGGATCTCCCGCAGTCGGTCCCAGAGAAGCACCTCCCGGGATTCCCGCTGCACGGCCCACACCGCCCGCTCCGGGATCTTCTGGGAAGACGAGAGGACCCGTTCCGCCCAGGACTCGGGTATGGCCGGATATCGGGCGGGATAATCGATCAGGATCAAACCGGCCACCCGCCGGGGATGGCGAGCCGCCAGCCCGATGGCCCGGGGGACCCCCGTCGAGTAGGCCATCAGGCAGAATCGTCCCTTTAACGCCGCCTCCATCACCGCTTCGGCGTCCGCCACCTGATCCTCCAGGGAATAACCCGTCTCCGGCGCATCGCTTTTGCTCGCCCCCCGCCAGGAGATGGCCAGGGTGCGACGGGGGGCCAGCTTTTCCATCTCGGACCGAAAGTTCTCGGCGCTCTCCAGAGCGCCGGGAATGTACATCAGGGGAATCCGGTCGACCTCTTCCCGTTCCCCGCTGTCCAGGTAATGGAGCCGGACTCCGCTCCGCAAAGCCCAGGCATCCCGAATCAATCGGCTGCACTCCTTTCCGCCCCATTGCCGCCAGCTTCGGACATCAACCCGGCCAGGACCGAAACCCGAAGGATGATGCCCAACAGCTTTCCGGACTCGTCCACCACGGCGATGGGGAAGCGGGATTCGGTTGCCTTGGGAATCAGGTCTTGGATCGTCTCTTCGGGATCGGCGGTATGGTAATCCCGCCGGAGGATCTCCGACAAATCCTTGTTCTCCCTCCGGGCCTGGATCGCGTCATCGATGGTGACGATCCCCTGCAGCCGCCGGTCGCCGTCCACGACGAACACGCTGGAGATCCCGTTGGATTTCATCTCCTTGACCGCCACCCGGATCCCGTCCTTCATGGAAACCGTCGCGGTGGTCCGGACCATCACGTGTTTGGCCTGCACCACCCGGGACCGGTCGATATCCTTGACAAACTCCTCGATGTAATCGTTCGCCGGCTGATTCAGGATCTCCTCCGGCGTTCCGATCTGGATCACCTGACCGTCCTTCATCACCGCCACCCGATCGCCCAGTTTAAAGGCTTCGTTCACATCGTGGGTGATGAAGACGATGGTCTTCTTCAACTTGGACTGGATCTCCAGGAGCTCCAACTGCATTTCCCGCCGAATCAGGGGGTCCAGGGCGCTGAAGGGCTCATCCATCAGCAGGATGTCCGGATCGTTGGCCAAAGCCCGGGCCAAACCGACCCGCTGCTGCATCCCGCCGCTCAGTTCACCGGGCATCTTGTCCTCCCAACCCTCCAGCCCGACAGTAGCCAGGACCTCTTCGGCTTTGCGCCTTCGCTCCTCCTTGGGGACCCCCTTCACTTCCAGGCCGTACTCCACATTGGCCAGCACGGTGCGGTGGGTAAAAATACCGAAGTGCTGAAACACCATAGCCATTTTGTTTTGGCGAAATTCCCGCAGCTGCTTTTTCCCGTATTCCACGATGTTCTCCCCGTCGACGGTGATCCGCCCCTTCGTCGGCCGGTTGAGCAGATTGAGGCAGCGGATCAGAGTGGACTTCCCGCTTCCCGACAGGCCCATAATCACGAAGGTTTCTCCCCGGTTCACCTCAAAGGAAGCATCGTGCACGCCGACGGTATGACCCGTCTTTTTCAAAACCTCTTCCTTCGTAGAT
>JAJYSD010000332.1 GCA_021793745.1 Bacillota bacterium | reverse complement strand
TTCCGATCTAACTCATTCCCGTCCGGGTCGCGAATGGTAAATTTGCGCGAGCCGTACGGGGTGTCAAATAGCTCCTCCACCACCTCCACCCGGTCCTTCAGCCGTTCCCACAAGGCGTCCACGTCCGCCGTGTAAAAATTGAACCGGCCGCGGGAAGGCACTTCGTCGGATTCCATGATCGCAAACAGGGCTCCCTTTTCCGCTTCAAAATGGGGATAATCGGGTCTTTCCGGGGGCCAGACGGTCTCCACCCTGAAACCCAATACCTGTTCATACCATTCGATGGCCCGCTTCAGATCGGAAACGTTGGCCCGGACGTGCATCAATCGGGTTTTCATCCCCATCCTCCTCGTGGTATCCTCCACCAGTTATGATATACGAATAGATGTTCCGAGTACAGCCCTCATCCGCAAAAAAGCCGGAGACAGATAGGATTCCATCCCTTCCGCGTTGAAGAAAAAAATGATTACGCTTTTTACGGAGCTCAAAGAAATGTATATCCCCGGGCCTGAAACGGACGAACCGGTATGATTCCAAACCAATCGCCCGTCTGATGAAAGATGCCCAGGAATAGGAAAATGGATGGCTGCGCGCAGTTTTCGCAGAAAGGAAGGATATGCTTGAAAAAGTGGAAATGGATCCTCCTCATCGCCCTGGTGGTGATCATCCTCTCCTTTTTCATTTTTATTTCCCCGGTCTTCTCCCTCTCCGTCAAGCCGTCGGACGTCGATCCGGACTTTCCGATCCCGTCCCAAAGCGAAAGGGTGGAGAGATCCGAAGCGGACCCGAGTTGGACCTTGTATGAAATCGCCCCCCCTCTCAGCGGCCCACAGTTTAATCGATATCGCGAAGAAATCGAAAAGTGGGGATGGAAGGAGATCGAAAGGGAGCAAATGGGACGCTTACATGTCTTTGAAAAGGACGGAAAACGAATGCTGGCGGTCCTATACGGCGACAAAATCTCCCTGAAGCCCCACGAAGAATAGACGGAAACAAGACCCGGTCCTTCCTGTGAAGACCGGGCCTTTCCTATCAAAAAATAAAACCATCACCCTTGCCGAGAAAACCAAGGCATCCCTCCGCTTCGCCTGGACAAACTCAAGCCTCCAGGCGGAAAAACAGGAAAACGATAACGTAAGAGAGCGCCCAACCGGCAGGGACCATCAGAATCATCCCCCAGGGTCCGAAGGTGACGGCTCCCAGGAAGGCGGATAACGGAAGAAAGCCGATTTGCTGAAGGACGAAAACGGCCTTTCGATAAGCGCGATGGGCCTGAAAACCCGCCTGCGACCAGACATGCAACATCCCGTTGGCGGAACGCCACTCCCGCCAAAAGGAACGTCCCCACAGGGAAAACAGAAAAGAAAACAAAATCCAACATCCCCATCGCAATCCCATCGAAGTCACCAGGAGCGCAAAGGCACAAACCGCGATAAATTGGCCGTATGGCACCAGTTGATGACCGCTCCGAAGGAACGACTTGATCACCGCCTCTGCCACAATATGGGAAGCGGTTCGCCGGCGAAAGATCGGGTTTGAATGGCGAAACAACAGGGGCCGTTTCTTAACCCAAAACCTCCGATGCACCACACCCGATGTCTCCAAAAGGAGAGCAGCCCACCTCATCCGCTGTGCCTGCTCATAGTCGATCTCTGTTAAGATTGTCCCTTTTTGATGGTTTCGCAGCCGCACCAGCAAGCTCCAGCATCCCGCAAGCGCCGCCGCGCCCGCGTAAAATCCGAAGGGATGGCCGGAGCTTCCGACACACACAAAGAGAGCCCCGGCAAGAACGAGGGTCAAACCGGACATCATGCCCTTGAGCAGAATCCGATCCATGCCGGCCAACATCCTCCGCACCAGCGACAGGCAAGCCTTGGCCTGCCACAGGAATAGCCATATCCCGATCCACGAAAGCCAGGAGAATCCGATCTCGTGTTTGAAAAAGGGGGCCGCCAAACCCAAAAACGCCAAACTTTCCAGGGAGCGCTTTCCCCAACCGAACCAAAGGCCCGTACGGTTGTATTTTTTCATCCAATCGGATCGCTGCAACAAAAAGAGCTGATCCGCCGGTTCCAGATAAAGACGAAAAGCGCCCCACCAGGAAAATAGAAAAGCGACTGCCCACAGCAAAAACGGCGGAATCTCTTCCATCCATACCGCTTCGCCGTTCCACCAGGCGACATACCGCTCAATCAACAGGAACAGGCCGGGAACCACCAGATACAAGGCCACCGTCCAATCCACCACGGTACGACAAACCCGGTACTGATACCGCACATCCGCTTTCCAACGCTTGAAAAACCAGCGATACGGCGTCATGCCCATCCTCCTCAAACCGAGGTGAACACATCAAAACAATCCATCAGCGACGCGTTTTCCCGCCCGATTTGACGTCGAAGCCGCTCAAGGCTCCCCCGGGCGACGCACCGTCCCTGATGAAGCAAGAGAAAGGAATCGCAAATTTTCTCCGCCGTATCCAGGACATGTGTGGATAGCAGGACGGCCGCCCCGCGCCTTCGCTCCTCCATCAGCAGTTGGAGCAGTGTTTTGGTCGCCCGCGGATCCAAACCGATAAAGGGTTCGTCCACCACATAGAGCTCCGGTTGCAACAAAAATCCCACGACGAACATCACCTTTTGTTGCATACCCTTGGAGAAAGCCCGGGGAAGATGGTGCATCTCTTCCCTCAATTGAAACCGCTCCAAAAGCTCCAGGGCCCGCTCCGTATAGACCGCTTGCGGAATGCCCCAGACGGATGCGGCCAATTCGAGATGTTCCCACACCGTCAATTCATCATAAAGGACCGGGTGTTCGGGGATGTAACCATATCGGCAGTCACCCTGGAGATGAACCTCCCCCTCCACATGCTTCAAAAAACCCAGGATGGCTTTGATGGTGGTGCTCTTCCCGGCACCGTTGGGCCCGATCAGCCCCATCATTTCCCCGGCTTGCAAGGAGAACGATACATCGCGCAGAATCTCCCGCCCGCGGGTGTAACCCGCCCGCTCCAGTTTGACCCGCAAAATCTCCATTCCGTTTCGCCCTTTCCGTCTCTCCCCCGGTGAATGTAGCA
>JAJYSD010000331.1 GCA_021793745.1 Bacillota bacterium | reverse complement strand
GGATCAGGCCGATCTTCCGGCCGGAGTCGATCACAATCCAGAAGGTTTCGACGTCTTCACCGGTGTAATACCCTTGCTTGAAGACTTCCCGGATTTCCGCGGCCGAAGGATTGGGATTTCCGTGATAATCCCATGATTCGGAAGTTAGAAACCGGACCAGAGCATCCACCTCTGTCGTGAGTGGTTGGAATCGGAGTTTCACCGCTCCTTCCTCCATTTCCTTTTGTCTCTATCAGTTTACCTTTCTGAGGAGGGGGTGTAAATGCGAGAAGGGGGCAGATCGTGGCGAGCCGAAATTTTTTTCGAACAAGAAGGAAAAACGGAAGGAGCGGCCGAATAAAATCATTGCAAACGCTTTACCTATTTATTCGTATGCAACCGCTTCATTTTTTTATGCAACACTATGCAACCGTTTGCGCAAATCTCAACTTCAAGGGGGTTCAAAGGATGAAGAGGCGTAAGGGTTTGTCGCTGATGATGGGACTGCTTCTCGTCGCCAGTCTGCTGCTCGCGGGATGCGGTCCCCAGGAGGAGGGTGACGCCCAGAGCGGCGGGAGTGAAGAGAAGCCGGAGAAGCTGGTGGTCTGGGCGAACAATGATCCGGTTCAGCTGAAAAATACCCGGAAAGTGGCTCAGGAGTATGAAAAGAAAACCGGTATCAAGGTGGAAGTGGTGCCGGTCGATTTGTTGAAACAGCAGGAGAAGCTGGGGTTGGACGGTCCGGCGGGAAAAGGGGCGGACCTGGTGACCTGGCCCCATGACCAGTTGGGGGAGGCGGTGATCAAGGGGTTGGTTCGTCCGCTGGAGCTGGAGTCGGATGTGACCGGCCAGTTCAGCGAATCGGCGGTTCAGGCCCTCACCTATGACGGTGAGTTGTATGGGCTGCCGTACGTGACGGAAAGCATCGCCCTGATCTACAACAAAAAACTGATGCCCGAAGTACCTGAATCCTTTGAGGAATTGATCGATTTCGCCAAGAAAAACACGGAGCCGGCGGAGAAGAAATACGGTCTTCTGTTTGAAGGGGCCAACTTCTACTACAGCTATTTTCTGATGGATGCGATGGGGGGCTATATCTTCAAAGAGGACGGCGGCAAGGTGAACACGGAGGATATCGGGCTGAACAATGAAGGTTCGAAAAAGGCGATGGAAACGCTGCAGGGATGGTACCAGGAGAAGCTGCTTCCGATCAAAGTAACGGCGGACACGGTGAACGGGTTGTTTAAGGAAGGGAAAGCGGCGGCGGTGATCAACGGTCCCTGGGCGGTCAAGGATTACGAGCAGGCCGGTGTCGATTTCGCCGTGGCCCCGCTGCCGCACATCGACGGGAAGACACCGCGGACCTTCATCGGCGTGAAGGGATGGTACGTGTCCGCCTACAGCAAACACCCGGCCTGGGCGACGGATCTGCTGAAATTCTTTACGAGCAAGGAGTCGTTGCTCCTTCGTTTCCAAGAAACGGGTGAAATTCCGCCGCGCAAGGATCTTTTGGAGGATTCGGTCATCAAGGATGACCCGGTGGTAAGCGGATTTGCCAAGCAGGCGAGCAACGGGATTCCGATGCCCAATGTGCCGGAAATGGGGCAGGTTTGGGAGCCGATCGGCAACGCCATCACCTTCGTGGCGCAAGGCAAACAATCGCCGGAAAAGGCCTTGAATGATGCCGTCAGCATGATCAAAGAGAAGATCCAGGCGCAAAAACAATGAGGGGGATCGGTGAGGCGGCGCCCCTGCGGCGCCGCCCGCCGCTCCGATGGATAGAAGGGGTAGGAATCCATGGACACGCTCCAAGTGCAACCATCAACCGAGCGAAACTGGGGGCCGCGTCACAGGGCGGCGCTCTTGTCGGCGCTTTCGATGGGACTCGGCCAAATGTACAATCGCCAATGGGTGAAAGGAATTCTTCTATTCGTACTGCAGCTATCCTATCTGGGTGTCTTCTACGATCTCTTCAATATGGGGCTATGGGGGATCGTCACCCTGGGGACGAAACCCTTCCGCGACCATTCGATCCAGCTGTTGGCGGAAGGGATCATCGCCCTGATACTGCTCGCCTTCGGCCTGTTCTGTTACATCCTGTGCATCCGGGATGCCTACCGGGTGGGGAGGATGCGGGAACAGGGGCTGCGACCTCCGGGCGTGTGGGATACCTACCGGGCGGTGACGGACAAGGGATATCCGTATCTGTTGATCGCCCCGGGGTTGTTCCTTTTAGTCTTCGTCGTCCTGTTTCCGCTGCTGTTCATGGTCCTTTTGGCCTTTACCAATTTCGATCTGTATCACTGGCCGCCGGCCAAATTGGTGGATTGGGTGGGATTTTCCAACTTCGTTCAACTTTTTCAACTGGAGATCTGGCGCAATTCCTTTTTCAACGTGATGTCCTGGACCGTGGTGTGGACATTGGTTTCCACGACGGTGCAGTTCGCCCTGGGACTCCTTTTGTCCGTGCTGCTCAATCTGGAACGGGTGAAGGGGAAAAAGCTGTTCCGAACCATCTTGATCCTGCCCTGGGCGGTTCCTTCCTTCGTTTCCGTCCTGGTGTTTGCCGGGATGTTTAACGACGATTTCGGACCGATCAATCAGATGCTGGAGGCGATCGGGTTGGGGGCGATCCCCTGGTTGACCGATCCCTTCTGGACCAAGGTGGCCATTTTGCTCATTCAATTCTGGCTGGGCTTCCCCTTCAACCTGGCCCTGTGCACCGGCATCCTGCAGACGATCCCTGCGGATTTGTACGAGGCGGCGGAGGTGGACGGGGCGACGCCATGGCAGAAGTTGAAGGATATCACACTGCCGTTGGTGTTGTATGCCACCGCTCCCTTGCTGATCGTCCAATACGCCGGAAACTTCAACAACTTCACCGTGATTTACCTGTTTAACAAGGGAGGACCGGCGGTGCCGGGACAAACCGCCGGGGGGTCGGACATCCTGATTTCCTGGGTGTTCAAGCTCACCTTTGAGACCCAGAAGTTCAACTACGCCGCGGCGGTATCCATCATCATCGGCGTAATCGTGGCGGTGTTGGCCGTCTGGCAGTTCCGGCAAACCCGATCCTTCCAGGAAGAGGATTTGATAC
>JAJYSD010000330.1 GCA_021793745.1 Bacillota bacterium | reverse complement strand
CCCTCTGCGACGGGGAGACCGTGCTGATTCCCGGCATCATGGAACACATCGAGCGGGCCGGGGTCCATTCCGGCGATTCCATCGCCGTCTATCCCACCCAATCGGTCACCCCGGATCAGAAGGAGCAGCTGGTGGCCGTCACCACCCGAATCGCCCGTTCCCTCCGCATCCGGGGACTCGTCAATATCCAGTTCGTCCTCTACGGCGGAGAGATCTACGTCCTGGAGGTGAATCCGCGCGCTTCCCGCACCGTTCCCTTCCTCAGCAAGGTGACGGGAATCCCTATGGCGAAGGTGGCCACCCGGATCCTGCTGGGGGAAAGCCTGCCCTCCCAGGGATATCGGGGCGGGCTGTGGCCGGAGAACGGAGAGGTGGCGGTAAAGGTGCCCGTCTTCTCCTTCGCCAAGCTGCGCAGCGTCGATGTCACCCTCGGGCCGGAGATGAAATCGACCGGGGAGGTGATGGGGCGGGACCGGGACGTGGCCCGCGCCTTGTACAAGGGGCTGCTCGCCGCCGGCCTCTCCCTGCCGAAATTTGGGACGGTGATCGCCACCATCGGCGACAAGGACAAGGAGGAAGCTGTGCCGCTGATGCGCCGCTTTTACCATCTGGGCTACCGGATCGTCGCCACCCATGGAACGGCGGAGGTGCTGAAGCAGGCGGGCCTGCCGGTGGAACGGGTCAACAAACTGAAGGAGGGCTCCCCCCACATCCTGGACTACATCCGGCAGGGGAGGGCCGATCTGGTGGTGAATACCTGGACCCGCGGAAGGACGCCGGCGAGGGACGGCTTCCGCATCCGGCGGGAAGCGGTGGAACACGGCATCGCTTGCCTCACCTCGCTGGACACGGTGTCGGCGCTGCTTGCCACCCTGGAGTCGATCACCCTCACCGCCGAACCGATCGGTTTTCAGTCGCTGCCGGCCCGGTCCCGGGAAGAGGTGGTGGTCGGATGAGGGAATGCGTGGTCATCGCCCTGGATTTTCCCAGCGTTGAGGAAGCGGAAACTTTTTTGGATCGTTTGGAACCGGAAGAAAAGCCCTTTGTCAAAGTGGGAATGCAATTGTTTTACGCGGCCGGCCCCCACTGGGTGGAGCGGTTGAAGGAGCGGGGATGCAGCGTCTTTCTCGACCTGAAGCTGCACGACATTCCAAATACGGTAGCCGGTGCGGTGGATTCCGTCGCCCGGTTGGGGGTGGATTGGTTGACCCTCCACGCCTGCGGCGGGAGAGCGATGATGGAGGTCGCCCGGGAGGCCCGGGATCGGTCCGGGGCCTCGTCCCTTCGGCTGCTGGCCGTCACACAGCTCACCAGTCTTGATCAGCGGGCGCTGAACGAAGAGATCGGCATCCCGGGAACGGTGGAGGCGTGCGTGCGCCGCTATGCCCGAATGGCCCGGGAATCCGGGATGGACGGAGTGGTCTGCTCCGGCTGGGAAGTGGAAGGGATCAAAGCGATGGGAGGCCACGACTTTGTGGCGGCGGTTCCCGGCATTCGGCCGAGTGGGGAGGCGACGCAGGATCAGAAACGGGTCATGACGCCCCAGGAGGCCGCGGCCCGGGGGGCCGACCTGCTCGTCGTCGGCCGGCCGATCACCCGGGCCGCCGACCCGGCGGCGGCCTACCGTAGGATCGTGGAGGCGGTACAAAACGCGGGGAGGGATGGTTGTGGATTGGAATGTTGAGGAGGCGATCCGCAGGACCGGGGTGCTTTCGGAGGGCCATTTCCTCCTGTCCTCCGGCCGGCACAGCGGACAGTACATGCAGTGCGCCCGGCTGCTGCAGTATCCGCAGGAGGCGGAGCAGGCGGGCCGGGCCCTGGCCGGCCTGTTCCGGGACGAGCGGGTGGAGGCGGTGATCGGTCCCGCCCTGGGCGGCGTCATCATCGCCCACGAGACGGCCCGTGCCCTCGGCGTCCGTTGCCTGTTCGCCGAGCGCAAGGACGGGGTGATGCAGCTCCGGCGCGGATTTGCGATTGAACCGGGCGAGCGCCTCCTGGTGGCGGAGGATGTGGTCACCACGGGGGGATCGGTCCGGGAAGTGATCCGGCTCGTCGAATCCCAGGGCGGCAAGGTGGTCGGAGTGGGTTCCATCATCGACCGGAGCGGCGGGTCTTCCCCCTTTGCGGTGCCCTTCCGCTCCCTCCTCCGGCTGGAGATCGAGAGCTACGCCCCCGGGGAATGCCCCCTGTGCCGGGCGGGAATCCCCGCGGAAAAGCCCGGGAGCCGGGAGGAAGTGATGAACGGATCAGGGGATGAGAAGGGGTAAACAGCACCGTATGTCCCTTCAAGGGGATGCGTGATGGCCTTATCATGGTAGGGAGACGATGGATCTGATGGAGGGGCGGAGGCGATCGCTTTTCGCCACATTCCGCATTCCACCCGGACTTCGGATCATAGGAAGAAGAGGAACGGATGGGCCGCCGAACGTTTCTGAGAGGCTTCGCAATGCGTAACCGCGTTGCGAGGCCTTTTTGCATCTGCTCCGCCGATCCGCTTGGGGCGGTTGGGATTGACAGGAAATTAAGACCACCCTATAATAAAAATGCCTAACGAAAAATAATTTTTTATTGTGTATGTCCCGTCTGGCCCGGGTTTGGAAAAGCCGAAACTTTTCGCTTTTATGGACGGGGCATACCCTTTCCCACGTGGGGGACCACATCTTCCGGGTCGCCCTGGTCTGGTTGATCGTCACCGAAACCGACTCCGCCCATGCGACAGCTCTCGTGTTTATGGCCTTTTTTATTCCCAATATTCTGGTTTCCCTGTTTGCCGGAGCTGCGGTGGACCGGTTTTCGCGCAAAGGGGTCATCCTCGCTTCGGACGGCTTGAGGGCGTTGATGACGGTGCTTTTGGCCGTTTTGGTGCTCCTGGATCAGGTGGGGCTGTGGTCCGTTCTTTGTATTTATGTCTTCTTCGGGATCGTCGACGCCTTCTTCCAACCGGCCTACACCGTGATCATCCATGAGCTGGTCGATCGCGACATCCGGGCTTCCGCCAACTCGATGAACGGAATCGGCCGGCAGATCGGCGTCATCCTGGGTCCTGCGCTGGGGGCGATCCTGGTGGAGACGGTCGGA
>JAJYSD010000329.1 GCA_021793745.1 Bacillota bacterium | reverse complement strand
GGGGAGTACGACCAGCGCAAGGGCGCCTACATTGATATCGTTTACGGCATGGGGGACCGACGGAATGAAATCGGCGATTTGGATGTCAAACAAGGTCGCCCACAGGACGATCAGCACCCCCGTCAGGATTCCCGCGGCGGCACCGTATTTGTTCACCCGGCTGTTTGGGAAGAAACCGAAAACCAGTGCCGGCGCCAGTTGGACAATCAAGGTGTAGGACATGATATTCAAGATCGCCAGCGCGTTTCCGCCGATGATGCTGAAGAGGAAGGCAGAGGCCGTCATGATGAGAATAAACACCCTGGAGACGACCAGCTGCTGCTTTTCCGAGGCATGGGGCACAATCGCCATGTACACGCTTTTGGTCAAACCCACGGAACCCGAAATGATCATCACGGAGGCGGGAACCAGGGCCGTCAACAGCCCGGCGGCACCGATGATCCCGACGAACCAGGGATCAAAGGTTTGAATCGAAAGGCGAAGCAGCGATAAATCGCCGTCGGCCTCCTGCAGGCCCGGAATCTGCAGGATGGCCGAATAGCCGATGAAAAAGATGAACAGAAGCAGCAGGGTGTACAGGGGCAAGGTAATGGCGTTTTTCCGGAGGGATTTTTCCCCGTTGGCCGTCAGCACCACCGAAAAGTTCTGGGGCAACAAGTAGAAGCCGATCGCGTTGACCAGCACCGTTGAGATGAACCAGGAAATCCCCAGGCCCTGCTCCGGCAGAACCAGCTTTTCGGGCGCGACCGCTTGAATCTGTTCAAACATGGGCTGGATCCCGCCGTAATAATGAAAGGGGATGTAGAGCCCCATGAAAATGGCCACGACCAGGATGAGAAAATCCTTGATGATCGCCGTCCAGGCCGAACTGTGGATCCCGGAGATGATCACATAGGTCATCACGATCAGGGCGCCGATGAAACTGGCCAGCGCCGGCGGAATGACACCATAGGAAGCCTCGGAAACGATGATCCCCAATCCCTTCAACTGGATGGTGATATAGGGGATCAATGCCATGCAGCCGACGATGGCCACGATAATTCCGAAGGCTTTGCTTTGATACCGGATGGCGAAGTAGTCCGGCTGCGAAACGGCTCCGCGATCCTTCGCAAAGCGCCATATCCGGGGAGCCAGCCAATAGGAGAGGACGTAGGCCAGCACGACATAAGCGGGGACATAGAAGGCCGCGGCCCCCTTCGAGTAGGCCCACCCGCTTCCGCCCAAAAAGGTGAAGGTGGTATACACCTCCCCCGCGACCAGGAGAAAGACGAGCAAGGCGCCGAATCCCCTGTTGCCGACGGCAAACTGCTGGATGTCCATATCCTTTCCTCTCCGGGCGCTGATGCCCAACAGAAAGGCCAGCAGGGCGAAGGAAAAGATGATGATGATGGGCATGCTCATTCGGCGCCCTCCCCTTCACGGTCCGCATCCAATTTGTAGAGGATGTATAAAATCACCGAGGAGAGGACCATCCAGAGAGAGATCCAAAACAGAAGAAAAGGCATGCCCAAAATGTAGGGCTCGATCCGGTTAACCAGCGGCAAGGGTGCGAGCATCCCGACAAAGGGGACGAGTAAGAGGAGTTTGATATATTTCAATGGAACCCTTCCCTTCTTTATAGCTCTCTCTGCAACTGCAACACGGTATTCAGGACCACATTGGCCCCCTTTTCACAATCCTCATAGGGCGTAAATTCCTCTTCGCAATGGCTCTTCCCCTTTCTGCTCGGAACAAAGACCATGGCGGCGGGAACATAACTGGCCATAAACTGGGCATCGTGCCCGGCCCCGCTATCCATTCTCCGATAAGAGTAGCCCAGATCCTTGGTCACTTTTTCCATTCGATCGACCAATGCTTCGTCAAAAAACACCGTTTTCCGGTCCCACAGTTTCCGAATGCGGATTTCACAGCCTTCGGTATCGGTGGCACCCAATCCCCGGATGACTTCCTCCACCCGCCGGATCACCCGGGGGTCTTTATGCCGGCTTTCGATCGTAAACACCACCCGGTTGGGAATCACCGTGTGCACATTGGGGTATACATTGAACCTGCCCATCGTAAAAACCAATCGGTCATCCAGGGGGGCCAATCGCCTTCGAGCCTCCGACAGGATGCGGTTGGCCGCAAACAAGGCATCCCGCCGCATATTCATCGGTGTCGTTCCCGCATGGTTGGATTCCCCCAGCACCTCGATCTCATAACAAACCATCCCCAACACCGATTCCACCACGCCGATGCTCCGGCCTTCCCGTTCCAGGACCGGTCCCTGTTCGATATGCAGCTCGATCAGGGCGGACGCCTGTTTCAGCCGCTCCCCTTCATCCCCCGCATAGCCGATCGCCTTCAGCGCCTCCGCAAAGGAGATCTGCTCGGCATCCCTTTTGGCCATCATCTGCTCCTTGTCAAACTTCCCCGACAAAATGCCGGAGGCCATCATGGACGGTTCAAACCGCGCCCCTTCTTCATTGGTGAAGTTGACGACGGTATACGGAACCCGGAGCTTGATATCGTGTTCCACGAGGGTTCTCGCGATCTCCAACCCGCAAACGACCCCCAGCACTCCATCGAAGCGGCCGCCCTTCTTCACAGTGTCCAGATGGGAGCCCACCACGATCGGGGGGATCTCCTCCGTTCCCGCCAGGGTGGCGTAGATATTCCCCAGGTCATCCACCTTCACGTCCATCCCCCATTCCCTGCAGCACTGGCAGAAGTAATCCCGGGCCCGCTTGTCCTCCTCCGTCAGGGCCAAGCGGGTGACGCCTCCCCCTTCCGTTCGACCGATTTCCGCAAACGCCTGCAGGGTTTGCTTCAGCCGCTCCCCATTGACCGAAAGCTTTTGCATGGGAATCCTCCTTCGTTCGGTTTTCTTACCGTCGGTAGACGATTTCCCCATCCAGCACCGTCATATCCACCTGCAAATCCTTGATGCGCTCCGGATCCTCCTGCAACAGGCTGCCGTTGAGCACCACCAAATCCGCCAATTTCCCGGTTTCCACACTCCCCTTGACCGTCTCCTCAAAGCTGGCGTAGGCCCCGTTCCAGGTGTACAGCCGGATCGCATCCATGACGGAAACCCGCTG
>JAJYSD010000328.1 GCA_021793745.1 Bacillota bacterium | reverse complement strand
CCCGGCTCCGCTACCGGCTCATGGCAGAGCTGGTGCAGGAGGAGTGGGTTCGTCTGTGCAAGGAGGACCCCGAGGAGGCACGCGAGCAAATGAAGGCATGGGTGGATCGGGCCATCCTGGAGGAAATGGCCGTGACGGCGGATTCGGCGGCTGGGATCAATGGGTGAGGAATCCCTTAGGAGGAATAGCGTGAAAACGATCAGTGTAGGAACGAGACGGAGCGCATTGGCACAAACCCAAACCCAATGGGTGATGGACCGGTTGAAGGAGCTTCAGCCGGACTGGGACTGGCGCGTCGAGAAGATCTTGACCAAAGGAGATCGCATTCTCCATGTCACCCTGTCCAAGATCGGGGGAAAGGGCCTGTTTATCAAGGAGATCGAAGAGGCGCTCCTGAAGGGGCGGATCGATTTGGCGGTCCATAGCATGAAGGATCTGCCGGCGGAAATGCCCGGGGATCTGGCGATCGCCGCGGTAACCACCCGGGAGGATCCGCGGGATTGTTTGATTTCCCGCACCGGGGAGGGGTTGGACGAACTGCCCTCCGGCTCCGTCGTGGGCACCAGCAGCCTCCGACGTCAAGCCCAGATCCTCGCGCGGCGGCCGGATCTGGAGGTGAAGCCGGTCCGGGGGAATGTGGAAACCCGGCTCCGGAAGCTGGAGGAGGGGCAATTTGACGCCATCGTGTTGGCCCGGGCCGGTCTTTCCCGCCTGGGCTTGGAGGAGAGGATCACGGAGATCCTGACGGTCGACAAGATGCTGCCGGCTGTCGGTCAGGGGGCCTTGGCGGTTCAGTGCCGCAGGCAGGATGATTCCGTGTTTCGCTTGATCCGGCGGATCAACGATCCGAAGACCGATCAGGCGGTCCGGGCTGAACGGGCGTTTCTCCACGCCTTCCAGGGAGGATGCCATCTGCCCGTCGCCGCCTTTGCGCAGGTGGAAGGGGAGAAGGTACACCTGGAAGGGCTGGTGGCTTCCCCGGACGGCCGGCGGGTCCTGCGGGACCGGCGGGAGGGAGAGCGTCCGGAGGAAGTGGGGCGCCGATTGGCGGAAGAGCTGCTCCGGCAGGGAGCGGATGCGATATTGTCGGCAGTGCGTACGGAGGTGGAGTGATGAGTGCGGGAAAGGTTTATCTGGTCGGTGCCGGACCGGGGGATCCCGGACTGATTACCGTAAAGGGCCTGGAGACGATCAAGCGGGCGGACGTGCTGGTGTATGATCGCCTGGCCAGTCCCCGTCTGCTGGGATATGCCCCGGAGGAGGCCGAGCGGATTTATGTGGGGAAACGACCGGATCGTCATACCCTGAGGCAGGAGGAGATCAACGAACTGCTGGTCCGCAAGGCGAAGGAGGGGAAGGTTGTCGTCCGGCTGAAGGGGGGAGATCCCTTTGTGTTCGGGCGGGGCGGGGAAGAGGCCGAAACCTTGGCCGAACACGGGATTCCCTTTGAAGTGATTCCCGGGATCACCTCGGCCATCGCCGTTCCCGCCTATGCGGGCATTCCCGTCACCCACCGGGACTTCAATGCCTCCTTTGTCGTGGTGACCGGTCACGAGCGCCCGGAGAAAACCGAATCCTCCATCGATTGGGAGCATCTGGCCCGTGCGGCGGAGACGCAGATCTTTCTGATGGGGGTGGGCAATCTCCCCTTTATCCGCGAGCAATTGATCCGCCACGGCCGCTCCCCGGACACTCCGGTGGCCCTCATCCGCTGGGGAACCCGCGTGGAGCAGCAAACCCTAACCGGTACCCTGGGGGATATCGTGGAACGGGTGGAACGGGCCAACTTCCAGCCGCCGGCGGTCATTGTGGTCGGCGAAGTGGTGAAGCTCAGAGATACCCTGAAGTGGTTCGAAGGAAAGCCCCTGTTCGGAAAGCGGGTGTTGGTGACCCGGGCGCGCAGCCAGGCCAGCGCACTGTCGGAGCGGATTGAAGCCCTCGGAGGAGAGGCGATCGAATTTCCGGCGATCCGGATCACCCGTCCCGCGCGGCAGGATCTTCTGGATGCGGCGCTATCCCGGTTGGAAGACTATGACTGGGTGGTATTTACCAGCGTCAACGGGGTCCGATGCTTCTTCCGCCGGCTCCGCGAGCTGAATTTGGACATTCGCCGGATGGCCAAGGCGAAAGTGGCGGCGATCGGTCCCCAGACGGCGGAGGCGTTGATGGGGAAGGGCCTTCAAGTGGAGGTGCAGCCCGGCGAATATCGAGCGGAAGCCCTGGTAGAAGCGATGGCTTCCCGGGTGGAACCGGGTGAGAACGTGTTGCTGCCCCGGGCGGATATCGCGCGGAAGGTGTTGCCCCGGGAATTGGAACGCTTCGGCTTGAAGGTGACCGAGGTGGACGCCTACGACACCCGGGTCGGAACGGAGGATGCCGGTGAGGTGGCGCGCCTGTTGGAGGAAGGGGCCATCCACGTGATCACCTTTACCAGCTCCTCGACAGTCCGCAACTTTGTCCAAGCGCTCCGGACGGTGCGGGAGGATTGGAAGTCTCTGGTGGCACCGGTGCAGGTGGCGTGCATCGGGCCGATCACCGCACGGACGGCGGAGGAGCTCGGCCTCGAGGTCGATGCCGTTGCGGAGACGTATACGATCGACGGTTTGGTAGATGTGTTGAAGCGTTTGCCTCACAGGGCCTTGTCAAAGGAGGGATCCGGATGAAGTCCTTTAAGCGCCATCGTCGGTTGCGCCAAAACGGCGTCATTCGCAGCATGGTCCGGGAGACGCAGTTGGACGTCACCGACCTGATCGCCCCGTTGTTTGTGGTGGAGGGGGACAATCTCCGCGAGGAAGTCCCCTCCATGCCGGGGGTGTTCCATTATTCGGTGGACCGGATGGAGGAGGAACTGTCTGAACTGGTCGCCCTCGGCATTCCGTCGGTAATCGTGTTCGGCGTGCCGTCGAAAAAGGATGCCGCCGGCAGCGAGGCCTATGCCGAGGACGGTATCGTCCAACGGGCCATCCGCCGCATCAAGGAGCGGTATCCCGACTTGTACGTCATCGCCGACACCTGCCTGTGTCAATATACGGACCACGGCCACTGCGGCGTGGTGCGGGACGGCGTGATCGTGAACGACGAGTCTCT
>JAJYSD010000327.1 GCA_021793745.1 Bacillota bacterium | reverse complement strand
GGCGCTCAGCACCCCCGCCAGGCCGACCGCGATGTACGGGTTCCAATAGGTGCGGAACAGTTTGTTGTAAATGCCCTGTAGCATCCCTTCCCCCCTTTCAGGCAGGAGTCGATCCGAAAACCTCTTTTCTATTATACTACTGCCGCCCCGTCTCCAGGAACGCATTTCCCCGAGGCGATCACGGACCCGTGCTGATCCCGGGACTTAATGCGCGATCCCCTTTCGCCGGGCCCGGAAAAAAGTCATCGCCGACTGGAAAACCAGACGTGCCGGACGCGGATCCCGTTTTTCCCCAGCAGGGCCACGCCGTAGGAGTAGCGGGGATTTCGGCGCCGGTCGGTGGGAGAGCCCGGGTTGAAGACCAGGGTGTTTCCGTGCCTTTTCTTGTATGGCGTATGCGAATGGCCGAAAACGAGCAGATGGAGGGGTTCCCCCGCGAAGGCGGCGATGGCCCGGTCGAGGGTGGTGCCCTTCCGCCCTTCGCCGTGAACCAGTCCGATCCGGTATCCTGCAAGCCGGATTCGCCGCCGCTCGCCGAACCGCCGGCGAATCTCCGGCGGATCGCAGTTCCCGGCCACCCCGTACACCGGGGCATACGATTCCAGCTCTTCAACCACTTCCGGGGACACCCAGTCCCCGGCGTGCAAGATGGCATCCGCCCGCTCGAGCCCCCGGATCAGCACCGAAGGCAGCCGTTTCGCCCGCTTCGGGATATGGGTATCCGAAACGATCACGACGCGCAAAGAAATCACCTCCGAAAAACTTCTCTGACAGGGGTTCCAGGGCAATAGGGATCCGGACACGGATTTTCCGCCATCCTGTCATCAGCTTAACCGATATCCCGGTCGCCTTTCACCGCTGGACCGGATCAAGTGTCCCGGGAAAAAGCGGAGCGGAAAACAACCCTGGGATTTCAGCGGTTTCCTTCCGGACCGAGTACATGCGGGAAGCTCATGGGGCTTTCATGAAAATACGGCAGATCGGGAAACGTCGATGGGCAGGAGTCGGAACTGAAAAAAGGGGATTCCCCCATACGGGAAAATCCCTCGATTAAGCCCTCCCGCTGGGGAGGGAAGCGTCCCTCAAAAATAATTGCTGGTGATCCCCCCGTCGATGGTGATGACAGCTCCGTTGGTCCTGTCGGACTCGTCGGATCGCTCATGCTTTCCCCCTCCCCTGCTCTTCTCTGGCACGGGTTGCGTCGAAAAGTGCCGGGGCTCTCCTTCCTTACAGGGAATCCCCCGGGACGCAACCCGGTTGGCATCCGATCCGCCCCCCGGTCCAGGCATCGGCGACGGAAAAGTTCAAGGAGGCGCCGGTCCCCTTCCGTCCGCTCCATCGGCAGGAACCACAGGCTCCACCCGGGCCGGCCTCCCGGTGACCATCGGCAGGCAGGCCACCTCCTCCAGAAGATGGGTCGCCGCTTGCAGCCCGTCGGCGGTGAAGAGACGGACTTCGATCTCCGCCCGGGCCCGGTCGGAAACCACATTGGACACTGTTCCGCCCTCCATTTTTCCGATGTTGATCCTCCCTCCGGCCGGCGCGCTTTTTTTACGATCGAGAGCCTCCGGGGTAACACCGGCCGCTTCCTCACCGAGGATTTTGGTGGGAAAACCCCGTTTTCAAATATACGATTGTTATTTTTCTTTCAGAACATGAGCCAAGGGCATCGGATGGGGCGGGGATAGCTTGATTCTGGCGAATTCAGAATAAAAATATGTTTACATGATTTCTTTTTGTGGGATAGATATTTTAGATCATGCAACTACCCTATCGGTTATATGCAGAAAATTCCGTTTCCTACTTTTGCGCTTATCCATCCCTGGTCCACTGCAAGAAGGACCGGACGACTCATGGCTGCAGCGCATCTTCAAATCTTTACCGGATGGAGGGTGGCAATCGGGGGGAAACATGGTAGAATAATAAAAAGGGGAACATACGATCGTATGTTTGGCCGATCATTTTCCATGCGGGAGTGTGGTAACATGGCGCTCACCGAAGAAGAAAAAGAAACGGTCATCCAGTTCGATGAATCGCGGGACAAGGCAATTTTATACACGGCCAGCTGGAATGTCGCCCGAAGGGTCCGGCGGGCCGGTTACCGGCCGGTCAAAAAAACCCCGGGCGGTTGGTGGTTCGAGATCCCCATCGATGCCATGAGCATCCGGGGGGAAAAGTTGACCCAAACCGCCAGCGGCAGTTGAAAAGTCAAACGGGAGCCCTAGGGCTCCCATGTTGTTGAGGCGTTTGCCGAGCGGCGCTGCCACCGCAAAGACCGAGGCGGAAAGGGCTCCCGGCTCCCGGCATTTTGAACGGATCACAGGCTCCGGGGTCTGTGGCCCCGGTTCAGGTGAGATCCTTCACCCAGGGCGTCGGAAGCGCATTCCGCCTCTTTGTCGTCCGACGCAAAACCGCTCCGGCCCATCGTCGGTCCGTTCCGGATTCACACCTCCGAACGCTCCCGATTGTCGTGGGATTGCACTTTCTCCGCGGAATCCGAGCGGCGAAACAGCCTCCGCCACAACCCTTTGAAGAATTCCCTGATCATGTCGAAAAAATCGAGGATGGTTCCGATAACCTCCCCCACACGCAACAGGGAATATAAAAACCGGAAAAAGCCCGTAATCATCCGCCACAGGCCCTCCAACAACTCCTCCAACCTGCACTCCTCCTCCCCTGGAACCACGTATCTCCCATTCCGCTGGCATCCCCGGGAAAATGCCCTTCAAAGGGGCTCCGATGTCCCCGAAGCGCTCCCTCCTTACCGGTCCTGCAAAAACCGCCCGATCCGATCAGCAGCCTCCTTAAGCCGGTCTTCGGGCTGGACGAGGGTGATTCGGACATATCCCTCCCCCTTTTCTCCGAAGGCCCGGCCGGGAGTGAGCACCACCCCGGTTTCCTCCAGCACCCGGAATACAAAGGATTCGGAACGCCACCCCTCGGGGATTTTCGCCCACACGTACATGGTGGCGGGGGGCTTGGCCACCTCCCATCCGCCCGCAGTGAGCCGCTCGACCAGCGCATCCCGCCGCGCCTGATACGTCTCCACCTGCCTCCGGATAAAGGCGTCTCCCGTTTCCAGCGCCACC
>JAJYSD010000326.1 GCA_021793745.1 Bacillota bacterium | reverse complement strand
CTGCGGGAATTTACTCCAATATCAGTCAAAGGCTGGCCGCCATCGCCGCCCTCTACGGGAGCTCAAAATTCGGGATGAAAGTACAGAATGAAATACTGAATGAAGTGTTCGGACAGATACCGGAAGGATTCACGATTCCCGTTTACCCCTTTTCACGGGCGGAACTCATCCGAGCAATGCTGCCGAGAATCGGATATTACCTTAACATGTACAGAAAAACATCAAAAACCTTGCCCCAATATTTATCGGAAACACCCGACTGGTGCAGAAGGAAGGCGGATGAAATCCGAAAGATTCGTACCCGAGAGCAACTGCTGACATTGTGGAGAAGCGAGCTCGAACCCTATATCAAAAAAGCAAGTTGGTTTCAAATCGTAACCGGCGCCCATGCCGTCATTGCCATGCGATTGCGAAGGAAGCTGGTGAAAATGGTGGGTACGGAAGAGGCGAATGCCCTGTTATCCCATCTCAGGGGAGAAACAGAGCTCGCCAGCCTCGGACCCGTTGTGGGATTATCGAAGGTGGTCAAAGGAGAAATGAGCCGCGAGGAATACTTGTTGAAATACGGCCACCGAGGCCCCCATGAGTTTGAGTTGTCGATTCCGGATCCCGCTGAGGATGTAGACTGGCTGGAAAAACAAAGGGAGGCATTGAAAGAGTCAAATACGGATGCGGAGAAATTGCTGAATCGGCAGCAATTACAGTATGAGGCTGCGCGAAAGCGATTTGCGGCGCGTTATCCCAACCGGGTGGGATGGCTTGAGAAGCAGATCCATAAAGCAGCCGAAGGCGCCCGCATCCGGGAAGCCACGCGTTCGGAACTTGTCAGGGTTTTTCGAGTGGTTCGGCCTTTTGCCCTCAAGGCCGGCGAGCTCGCCGGGATCGGGGAGGATGTCTTTTTCCTCTACATTCATGAAGTGGAAGATCTTTTGTCCGGCGATGGGGAAAAAGTGAAATATATCCCGGCGAGAAAGGAGAACTACGAGAAATATAAATCGCTTCCACCGTTCCCCTCGGTGATTCGCGGGCGATTCAATCCCTTCGAATGGGTGAAGGATCCCCAGAGGAGAGCGGACTTCTATGATGCGACGATGCCCGTTTCCAATGAATCGGATTCCGCAACCCTCAAAGGGTTTGCCGGGGCCGCCGGCCGGGTGGAAGGAATCGTCCGCATTCTGAACGCCCCCGAAGAAGGCGATCAGCTTCAACCGGGAGAAATCTTGGTTGCAACGACCACAAATGTGGGATGGACGCCGCTTTTCCCCAGAGCTGCAGCCGTGATCACCGACGTCGGCGCTCCCTTGTCCCATGCCGCCATCGTCGCCCGGGAACTGGGGATTCCGGCCGTTGTGGGATGCGGCAACGCCACACTCAGACTCCGAACCGGCGACCGGGTGATCGTCGACGGTGGCCAAGGTGTCGTTCATATCTTGTCGTCATCATCCCGCTCTTAAAAGGCACAGGGGGATGCTGCAACGACCGGTCGGCATCCCCCTGCCCGTTATTGAACCCTTTAAAGGCCCACAAACCTCCTCAGGTCACCGCAAAAGGCCTCAACCGCCCTCAAACCGGTTGCCGAGGCCTAATTCCTTACAATCTCTACGTATGCTTCATCGTCTTTGCCTTTTCGATTCGTTTATCCCTTCCGTTGGCCGCCGCCCCCAAGAGGATCCCCGTGAGCACCCAGGGGCGCCTATTTCTGCTCGGCATCCTCGACAATCGCCACGTATCCCCGGTTTCCGTCCACCCGGATCCGCTGCCCGTCCCGGATTTTCCGGGTGGCGTCGTCCACCCCCACCACGGCGGGGATGCCGTATTCCCTCGCCACCACGGAGCCGTGGGTCATCAGCCCGCCCACTTCGGTCACCAGGGCCCGGGCCGATTGAAACAAGGGGGTCCAGCCGGGATCGGTATGGGGGGCGACCAGGATCTCCCCTTCCGAAAGCGACGCCCTCTCCGGGCTCAGGATCACCCGGGCCGTCCCTTCCACCACGCCGGCGGATGCGGGCATTCCCACCAGCGCCCCCTCGGGAAATTCGCCCCGGCGGGGGGAACCGGTCACGATCTCCCCTTCACTGGTCATCACCTTCGGGGGTTTCAGGGTTTGGTGCCATGCATATTGCTCTTTCCGCTCCTCGACCAGCGTGGAAACCTCCCGGTCGAACTCCCCTTTGGTCAGCCGGATCAACTCATCCAGGGTCAGGAAAAAGGCGTCTTCGGGCTCCCTGAGCGCTCCTCTGGATGCCAACCCCTCCGCCTCGGCCAATATCGCCTTCCGGCACTCATCCAACACGGCGGTGATCAGGTACTTGGGATGCTCCCGAAGCCCGCCCATCTCGCGGTACACCACCATCAACCGCTGAACCCGCCGGGCGCGGAAGCCGAGGCGCCCCACACGGTCCAGGATCCGTTCCGCCGCCTCCCGGGCCTCCCGCTCGCCCTCTTCAAACCGCCGCCGGTGCTCCCCTGGCCTTACGCTGCGCATGTGTCCCAAAATGGCGGAAACCAGCAGGGTGGGCGCCTCGCGCCAGCGGGGCCGGGTCAGGTCGATTTCTCCCGGACAGCGGTGGCCGTATTTGTCGAGAAAGTCCTCGAAAGCCTCTTTAAAGCGCTTTCCGCCCTCGACCTCCATCAAACCTTCGAAAAACGTTTCATCCTCCGCACGCTTCAGGTACGCCTCCACCTCCGGCCGTTCCCGGAGCAGGTCGGCCAGATCGCCGATCGCGAGCCCCATCTCGCTGGTAACGTTGCCGGGGAGGGACTTGTTCAACTGATACAGCTCTTCCACGTCCCCCAACATCCGCCTGAGCAGCAGGAAGGAGACCGGATAGCTGAGCACATAGGGCAGCAGCCTGGGCACCACGTCCCCCGGCAACATTTGGATCTGCCGCCGGACTTCCTCCAGGCGGCGGGGGCCGCTCACCCCCTGCAGGGCCCCGCGGACCTCCTCCCGCTTTTCCCGGATGAAGCGCTCCACGTTCGCTCTCACCGTCTTCGGATCGCTTTTCCATAGGTTTTTCCACAGAGTCTTCGCGATGGGAAGCACGTACCGTCGAACGAACCGCCCGGTCCCCGGCTCCGGGGGAACGCG
>JAJYSD010000325.1 GCA_021793745.1 Bacillota bacterium | reverse complement strand
TATAAGCCGATTGGCGGGGGGGAGCGGTGATGGGGGCCGATCTATTTGTGAAATGGTTCACCAATTGTTCAACCCTTTCCCCCCGGTCGGGACGTATAATGAAAATGAAGAAAGCGAAAGCTCTGACTGAAAGGGGTTGGGATAGGGGGGTGGATGACCTTGAGTCGCCGTTATTGGGCGGGTTATGCCGCTGTGTTCTCGCTGATCTGGATTGCCTTTGGAGTGCATGCCGTGATCGAGGGAGGACCGCTTTCCCAGAGAGTGTTGGCGTTTAGTCTCGGATTTGTCCTCGTTCTGATCGCTGCAACCTGGTTGAGCAGTCGCCTGCTCAGCCACATTCGTCGATTCGAATCCGAGAGAAGTGCCACCTTGAATCGGCGGAAGTGACGATATCCAATCCCAGTGTTGAGGAGGGATCTACATGGCCGAACCGATTCGATTGATCATTTTGTGCAGTTGGGGAGCAACTTCCAGTCAGCTGGCCAAAAAGGTGAAGGAGGCGGCGGACAAGCGGGGGGTTGAATTGGTAGCCGATGCGGGGGGAACGGGCGAATTTAAAAAGAAGGCCGATCAGTATAATGTCGCCCTGCTGGAACCCCAGGTCCGTCACTTGAAGAAAGAAATGTCCAAGGTTGCCGAGGAACACGGTATTCCGCTGGAAATCGTCGATCAGCGCGCCTTCGCCTTGATGGACGGGGACAAGGTTTTGGATCAAGTGTTGGCGATGACGAAAAGGGGACGGTAAACATGAACATGGTAAATTGGCTGGAAAACCGTCTCATGGAACCCCTCGGACGATTGGCCCAAAACATTTATCTCCAATCGATTCGGGATGCCTTTGTCATCTTTGCGCTGCCGGTCATTCTGACGGGCGCGATTTTTCTCATTATCGCCAACCCGCCCACGTCGATTGAGTGGGCGCCGATTCAGGCGTGGGCGAAGGCGATTGAACCGATCCAGGCGCAGATTCTGTTTCCTTTTCAGCTCACCTTCGGCATCATGGCCGTCACGGTCGCCTTCGGCATCGGGTACAGCCTCGGCGAGCGCCGGGACGTGGATTCGGTGATGGCGGGAATCCTTTCCATGCTGGCGTTTTTGATGACCGCCTTTCCGGTAGAAGACATCACCAAGATTCCCTTTGGGAGGATATTGGATTATCTCGGTGGTCAGGGATTGTTCGTTGCGATCATCTTGGGCATCTTGACCACCGAAGCGATGCGCTTGCTGATCAAACGGGGATTTGCCTTTGAATTGCCGGCGGGAGTCCCCCCGTACGTGATGCGGACGTTCCGCGTACTGGTTCCTTTTATGCTGATACTGCCCACCGTCTGGATCCTGGAATGGATTGTCTGGGCCAATTTCGGCATCACCATCCCGCAGGCGGTCCTGGAATTGTTCAGCCCCCTCGTCGCGGCGTCCAACTCCTATCCCGCCGCCCTGGGCATGATTCTGTTGATGATGGTGCTTTGGGGGATGGGGATCCACGGAATGAATGTGGTATCTTCGGTTGCCTATCCCTTCTGGATGACGCAACTGGCCGAAAACGCCGATGCGGTCAGCGCCGGAGAGGTGGCCCAGGGCATCGTGACGGAGCCCTTTTTCCACATGTTTGCCCATATCGGGGGTTCCGGAGCGACCTGGGGTCTGGTCATCTTCATGTTGTTCTCGCGCTCCCGCCAATTGAAGGAAGTGGGGAAAACCGCCTTGATCCCGGCGGTCTTCAACATCAACGAACCGGTGATTTTCGGACTTCCCATCGTGTTGAACCCGATCCTGTTTATTCCCTTTGTACTGGCTCCGGCGGTGATTGTGACCATCAACTATATCCTGTTTGCCACCGGGATCTTGCCGCCGGTGATCCTTCAACCCCCCTTTACGGTACCGATCTTTCTCGGCGGCTTTATCGCCACCGGCGGTTCCATCCTCGCCGGTTTGGTACAGGTGCTGGATGCCGTGATCGCCGCCCTGATTTACTGGCCCTTCTTCAAGCGTTATGAAAAAACGCTGATCGAACAGGAGCAATCCGGCCAGACGGCTTGAAGATAGGAAGGAGTGATCCGTTATGGATCTGGAAAAGGCCATTTATCATCTCGTCCTTTACGGAGGAAATGCCCGCGGCATCGCCTATGAAGCGTTGGATGCGGCGGAGGAGTTCCAGTTTGAAAAGGCGGAGGAGCTGCTCCAGCAGGCGGAAGAGGAGTTGATGAAAGGGCACAAATGGCAGACGGATCTGGTGCAGTCGACGGGGGATCATCCGCCAAGTTTTCTCGCCATTCATGCCCAGGACCATCTGATGACCGCTCTGGCGGAATTGAACCTGGTTAAACGCTTCGTGCAAAATTATCGGCTGATTGACGACCTGAGAAAACGGGTGGAGAAGCTGGAAAATCCGTAAACCCGTGAAGGACGCTCGGATACGGTGCGAAAGATGGATGCAAAGGAGAGGAGCAACATGGAGCAGAGCAAAACGACCCGAATCGTTGTGATCGGAACCGGCTTTGTGGGGTCCAGTTATGCATACGCCCTGGTCAACCAGGGTTTGTGCAATGAATTGGTCCTCATCGACATCAATCAGAAGAAGGCGGAAGGGGATGCGATGGATCTCGGCCACGCGGTTCCCTTCGGAGCGCCGATGCGGATCTGGGCAGGGGATTATGCCGACTGCAGGGATGCGGACCTGGTGGTGATCACTGCCGGCGCCAATCAAAGGCCGGGGGAAACCCGCCTCGACCTGGCGGATCGGAATGCCAAAATTTTCCGATCCATTGTCGACGATGTGATGAAGAGCGGATTCGATGGCCTGTTCCTGGTCGCCACAAATCCGGTGGATATCCTGTCTTATGCCACCTGGAAGTTTTCCGGATTGCCGGCGCATCGCGTGATCGGTTCCGGTACGATCCTCGATACGGCCCGCTTGCGATACCAGCTCAGCCAAGCGTATCGGGTCAATCCGCAAAACGTGCATGCGTACATCATCGGGGAACATGGAGACACGGAATTGCCCGTCTGGAGCCATACCAGCATCGGTGTCCGTCCCATTTCGGATTTTCTGAAACGGGGAATCGGTCCCAGCCAGGAGGAATTGGATCAGAT
>JAJYSD010000324.1 GCA_021793745.1 Bacillota bacterium | reverse complement strand
GTGAACCGGAACGGCGAAGCGGTCAAGCGGTACGCTCCGCAGACATCCCCCCGGCGGATCGTCAAGGATATCGAAGCGCTGTTGGAAAAGCCGTAAAACCCCGGCCGCAACCCAGGATCCCGGCCGGTGGGCGGAAAGCGACGCGAAATGGATCATAACCGGCACCGATCCTCTCCCCCCTCAAAGGAGGACAAAACCCTGCGGCCAACGCCGCAGGGTTCGCTGTTTTCCATCACGATCCGGCCTGGCGGGAGTTGACGTTGAAAGCCCCGGCCTCCATCAGATCCAACACCGTCAGGACAAACATGGCATGGGACCAGGTGAGGGGCACCACCCAGGCGGGTTTCCCTGTGTTGCGGTCCACCTGCTCCGGAAGCAGGTCGAGGGAAGTGCGGTGATCCACCGCCCAGCGGAACCAGCGGAGCGCCTCCTCCGTGCGGCCGGCCTTCACCAGGTATTGGGCCAGCCACAGGGTGGTGATGATCCAGGGGTTCCCGCCGATATAGGGATCGTCCTCATACCGCTTGATGCCGCCGGCCGGAGAGGTGCTCAGGCAGCGCTCCACCGCCGCTGCCGTCTGGACCACCCGTTCATCGCCGGCGGGGAACAGGTCGAAGGGAACCGAAAGACCGAGCAAACTGGCGTCAATCACCGGATCCTCCCACACCCGGTACGTCACGTATCCCTTGGAATCGGTCTCTGCCACCACCTTCTTCCCCTCCCGGGCCGCCGCTTCGTACACTTCCCGGCTGACGGCCCGCTTGAGCCCCCGAAGAAAGGCTTTCCGCTCCGGGTTCCACAGCCGATGGGAGATCGCTCCCCGAATCCCTTCGGCGGCCCTTTGCCATGCTTCCGCCTGATCCATCCGCCCCCGCGCCCGGGCGATCTCCGCGGCACCGACCAGCCCGCCGTAGACCGCCGCCGCCGAGTAGGTGTGCTCCCCGTCCCGCTCTTCCCACAGATCGCGGCTGGGACGGGGCAAGCCGGTCTCCGGATCGAGGAAGCGGATCAGAAATTCCGCCCCCCTTTCGACCGCCTCCCACACCTCCTCCAGGAAGGAAGCATCCCCCGTCTCCTCAAAGTGGCGCCACATTCCCCAGAGAATGGACCCGGTCTCATCGATCTGCATTCCCCAGCATGGAGCGAGGAAGCCGTCCAAATAGTGACGCTGGTCCCAGGACCCGTCGGAATTTTGAACCTTCACCGTCCAGCGGTAGAAGCGCCGGGTCATCTCGGAAAAGCCGGCCCGATCGATGGCCGTCGCAATATAGGCGGCGTCGCGCCCCCAGCAGTAGGCGTAGCCGCCGCACCGGCTGAAGGTTTCGTCAAACTCCGGAGCGGCGATCATCCCCCCGTCCCGCTCGTCGCTCATCAGCTTGAAAACCACCAGCGATCGCCGGTACAGCCGATCCACCACCTCGTCGCCGGTAAAAACGGGCCGGGCCGATTCCAGATACTCCCTCCAGTGAGCGACCGTCTGTTCCCGCAGCACACGGAAGCCGCTCCCCTTCGCCCTTTCCAGGGCAGAAAGGGCGGCATCCCTCCCCTCCCCCGCCGCCAGGTACAGGGTGAGTTCCTCCGTGTCCCCCGGTGCCAGCCGGCCCAAATCCCAGGCGAGGGCCCCCTCCGGCTCCATGGCGATCCGGTTGCCCTGAAGGAAGCCGTCGGCCGCATCCTCCACCGCCTTCCCCGCCTGGTAGCCGCAACAGGGACGATCCCCCCCGAGGGCAAAGGCAAAGCGGTGGCGGAAATGAAGGAGCGCATCCGCCCCTTCATCAAAGGCAACGGTGTTATATTTCGGGCTCTCCGCGATCTCCATCGACGAAACGTAGAGAAAACGAAGGGGCACGGTGCGGTCGGACCCATTGGTGATGCGGTACCGCCGGACCAGCACATCCTCTCCGGGTACGGCAAAATCCTCACCGACGACGCGAAGCTTGATCCTTTTGTGAAAGGCCTCGGTGATGAGAACGGGCGTATCCCCGTCATAGCGCTGCTGATGCGACCACTCGTCCCCGCTGTGGAGCCAGAGGACCCCCTCCGCCGTTTCCGGGCAATGGATTCCGGCAACCATCTCCCGCACGTGCTGGGGAAAATCGATTCGCGGCCACCACAGGCGGTAGATCCTTCCGTTTCCCCCCAACGCAGCCAGCATCCGTCCGTTCCCAACCACCCGGTCGATCAGATACGGCTTCTCGCCCATCCTTTTCCCTCCATCTCCCATCATTTTCTCGGCCCATTCTTTGCACAGTCTTCCGACGGAAAAATCCCTATTCCACCGGAGCGAGGATCGCTCCCTGAAAAGGGGCCAACCGCCAGGGCAAGCGGCTTCTCCCCGCCGCGTCCGCCGTTTTTCCGGAAAGGGCATCCCTCAACCGGTTCGCCCCGCCGAAGGGATGAGGATCCAACTCGATCTCCTGTTCCTGCGGGCTGTTGTTGAGAAGCACTCCGACGCATTCCCCGCCGTCCCGCCGCAGGAAACCGTAGAGATTGCGAAGCGGATCCACCAGCCATGTCCGGAAGTCTCCCCGCCGCAGGGGACGCAGCTCCTTTCGCAGGGAAATGAGCCGCCGGTAAAAGGAGAGCAGCTCCCGGTTTTGCTTCTCCTCCTCCCACACCATGGGCCGGCGACAATCGGGATCCGTCCCTCCGGTCATGCCCACCTCGTCGCCATAATAGATCATCGGCATCCCCGGATACGTCATCTGAAACAGCACCGCCAGGCGCATCCGCTCCAGCCGGCCCCCGCAGGCGGTGAGAAATCGCTCCGTATCGTGGGACCCCAGCAGGTTGAACATCGCGAAAGTGGCTTGCTCCGGGTAAAGCATCCGGGACCGGGTCAAGAGGGCATCAAAGCGGTCGGGACCCATTTTCCCCGAGGCAAAGAAGTCCAGCACGGCATCCCGGAACAGATAATTCATCACCGAATCGAATTGATCCCCCTGGAGCCACGGTCCCGCATCATGCCAAATCTCCCCCACGATCAGCGCCTCCGGGTTCACGCCTTTGACCCGGTCCCGGAACGCCCGCCAAAAACGGTGATCCACCTCGTTGGCCACGTCGAGGCGCCATCCGTCGATCTCCGCCTCCCGGGTCCAA
>JAJYSD010000323.1 GCA_021793745.1 Bacillota bacterium | reverse complement strand
CCTCCCAGCCCTTGGCGATCTGGCGGGCGGGAACCCCCGCATCCAGCTGTTTTCGAACCCGGTCGGAACCGGTCAGCTTGTCGATCCAGTATTCGTCTCCGTCCTTCCGCCAGGCGAAATCCTCAGGATACAGCCGCTTCACCTTCTCGATGATCATCAGCCCCGTCAGGATGGGAGAGAAACGCTCGGGATCCTCCACGTGAACCTGGACACCCCCCACCGTTTCCCCTTGGTATTTGGCGAAGGAGGGGTTGAAATAAGCCTCCCGGAAGGAAACGCCGGGCAGGTTTTCCCTGTTCAGCGCTTCCGCCAGTTCCCACCCTTTGATGTAGGGAGCCCCCAGCAGTTCGAAGGGGCGGGTGGTTCCGCGGCCTTCAGACAGGTTGGTTCCCTCGATCATCCCGGTCCCGGGGTATACCAGGGCGGTGTCCGTCGTGGGCATGTTCGGGGAGGGAAGCACCCAGGGAAGGCCGGTATCCTCGTAGCGCTGATGCCGTTTCCACCCCTTCATGGTGATGACCGTCAAATCCACCTTTTTCTTTCCTTCCCGGGGGAAGAATTCCCCGTTGAACAGCCGGGCCAGTTCGCCCGCCGTCATCCCGTGCCGTTGGGGTATGGGGTAGAGGCCGACAAAGGAACGGTATTCCGGATCCAGTACCGGTCCCTCCACCTTGTCTCCCCCGATGGGATTGGGACGGTCCAGGACGATGAAGGGCTTTCCGGCTTCAGCGGCGGCTTCCATCGCGTAGGCCATGGTGTAAATGTAGGTGTAGAACCGGGTGCCCACATCCTGGATGTCAAAGACCAGCACATCGACCCCGTCAAAAAGGGGAATCATCTCTTCCGGCTGTTTGTTGTAAAGGTTGATAAAGGGGAGTCCTGTCCGGGGATCCTCGAAGGAGCCCGGTTCCTCTCCCGCTTGTTCCGTGCCCCGGACACCGTGTTCCGGACCGTATACTTTCACCACATCGATGCCCGCCTCCAGCATGGCATCCAGGGCATGGCGGTAGTCCCGGGTAATGGCTGTGGGGTTGGTGATCAAGCCTACTTTTTTCCCTTTCAATCTATCTGGATGTTCGAGCAGGATTTCGAGACCCGTTTTCACTTTGGTCGGCTTTCCAACGTGTCGGGAACCGTCTGCATGATGTGAAACGCTGCTGAAGACCAGTGCGAGCCCCAACAGACTCATGACCAGCCACCGTTTCCACATCGAGCTTCCCTCCCTATCGAGTTGGGATCAGGGCATTGTGGGTTGCACCCCGAAGGTCCTCACACTACATACAATGGCTGTTTTCCTTTTTTAGATTGGACTGCTATCTTTGTAGTACCCCATCTGCTACTAGAATATCACAGTTGACTCATCGGTTTTAAATATTTCAGGAATGTAACATAAAAACTGGTTAAAAGATTCCGTCTGCTTGACCGAGGAAAGCTGTCGTGATAATATTCCGAATGGAAATAAAAACATGAATAGATGGGCGTTGGATGGGTTTTATTCCCCGGATCCCCGGGGGGAACGCTTCAATAGGGTGGGGGCAGCGCTGCCCGAACATTCAACGGGAGGGGAAAGGTGTCCATGCGCAGGTGGCTATCGGTTCTGTGTGCGGTCCTGGTCTTCTTTACCATCCTTCCGACCGTCGCCATCGCCAAGCCGGGGGATGCGGCGAAACCGCATTGGAAGGAAGAGCGCGCGGCAAAGGGTTGGATCAAGAACATGATCAAAAGGATGACCCTGGAGGAAAAGGTCGGGCAGCTGTTTATGGTGCATGTGTACGGCAGAACGCCGACGGATCCGGACTATGAGGAAATCAACCTGGAGAAGAAGCGCGGCGGGAAAAACTTCAAAGAAGTGATTGAAAAGTACCACATCGGCGGAGTGATCTATTTCAACTGGACGGACAACATCGGAACCCCGCTCGATGCAAAACAGGTGAACGCCCTTTCAAACGGATTGCAGAAAATCGCCATGAAACAGCGCATGAAAATCCCCCTTTTCATTTCTGCAGACCAGGAAGGGGGCATGGTGGCCCGGGTGACGGAACCGGCCACGGTTTTCCCGGGCAGTATGGCTCTGGGTGCGACCCGCTCCACCCGATACGCCCAAGCATCGGCCGAAATCATGGCCCGCGAGCTGAAAAGCCTCGGCATCAATTTTGATATGGCACCGGTCCTCGATGTCAATGTCAACCCGGCCAATCCGGTCATCAATGTGCGTTCCTTTTCGGAAGATCCGGATCTGGTCACCCAAATGGGCTTGGCGCAGATCAGGGGATTCCAGGGGCAGAACATCGTTGTCACCGCCAAGCATTTCCCGGGACACGGGGATACGGATGTGGATTCCCACTACGGCCTTCCGATCATCCACCACGACCGTGAAACCCTGGAGAAAGTGGACCTCAAGCCTTTCCGGGCGGCGATCGATGCGGGCATCGACGCGATCATGACCGCCCACATCGTGGTTCCCGCCCTGGACGACTCGGGGCTTCCGGCCACGCTCTCCAAACCGATTCTGACCGATCTTCTGCGGGAAGAGATGGGCTTTGACGGGCTGATCATCACGGACAGCCTCGGCATGGAGGGGGCCAACGTCCTTCCCCCCGAGCGGGTGCCCGTCGAGGCCTTCAAGGCGGGGGCGGATATCCTGCTGAATCCGCCGGATGTGGATCTTGCCTACAATGCGGTGTTGGAGGCGGTCAAGAGCGGTGAGATCAGCCAAAAGCGCCTCGACGAATCCGTATCCCGCATCCTTTGGTACAAGATGAAGCGGGGGCTGTTCCATCACCCCTACGTGGACGAAAAGGCCACCCGGATCATCGGGAACAAAAAGCATCTGAAAACGGCGGATCGGATTGCGGAAAGCAGCATCACCCTCCTCAAAAATGAAAACGGGGTGCTTCCGCTGACGGAGGAGAAAAGGGTGTTGGTGACGGGGCCCGCCGACGGCAAACCGGAGCGACTTGCCGCGCTGCTCGGGGGAAAGGGAATTTCCGCCGATGCTTACGAGACGGATGCAACCCCCGGATCCGAGCAAATCGAAAGGGCGCTGGAAAAAGCGCAGAGGGCGGATCTCGTCATCGTCACTACCTATAATGCAAACTCCAACACCGGG
>JAJYSD010000322.1 GCA_021793745.1 Bacillota bacterium | reverse complement strand
CCGGGAGGCAGCGTTTTTTACCGAGCGGCTGACCACCGTATGGAGACGAGGCAAAAACCGCTGCCGCCGAAGTTATCGGCCGTCACGGGGCGGAGGGGATCCGCCCCGTGTCCGACGGCGTCAATTGGCGACGATATTGACCAGCTTTTTGGGAACCACAATCACCTTTCGCACCGTTTTGCCGGAGAGGTGGTTTTTGATGCGCTCCTGGTTGAGCGCCAGCTGTTCCACGGTTTCCCGATCCGCCGTCACCGGCACCACCAATTTGTCCCGGACCCGGCCGTTGATCTGGACCGCCATCTCCACCTCTTCCTCCACCAGCATCTCCGGATCGTAGGAGGGCCAGGGCTGCTCGTGGACGCTGGTTTCGTGCCCCATGGCGTGCCACAATTCCTCCGCCAGATGGGGCGCGAAGGGGGCCAGCAGGATCACGCCCGTCTCCAGGGCATCGGCCAGGGTCCCCCGGTCGGCGTCCTCGGGGTATTCGTTGATCGCGTTCATCAGCTCCATGATCGCGCTGATCGCCGTGTTGAAGTGGTAGCGCTCCCCGACGTCCTCGGTCACCTTTTTGATCGTGCGGTGGATCCGGCGGTACAAGTCCCGGGCGGGTCCCTTCTCGGGACGGGCTTCCGGCCGGTTCCGGAACAACTCCTCGTGGCGCATCACCGTCCGGAAGACCCGGCCCAGGAAGCGGTAGCACCCCTCCACTCCGGAATCGCTCCACTCCAGATCCCGCTCCGGCGGAGCGGCGAACAGGATGAACAGGCGGGCGGTGTCGGCACCGTACCGTTCGATGATTTCCAGCGGGCTGACCGTGTTCCCCTTCGATTTGGACATCTTCGCGCCGTCCCTCAGCACCATGCCCTGGGTCAACAGGCTGGTAAAGGGCTCGTCGACGTGAACCAGCCCCGCATCGTACAGCACTTTGGTAAAGAAGCGGGAATACAGGAGATGGAGCACGGCGTGCTCGATTCCCCCGATGTATTCATCGACCGGCAACCACTCCCGGATCCGCTCCGGGTCGAAGGGAAGGCGGTCGTTCTTCGCGTCGGCATAGCGGAAGAAATACCAGGAGGAATCGATGAAGGTGTCCATCGTGTCCGTCTCCCGCCGCGCGGGGCCCCCGCAAGAGGGACAGGTGGTTTGGACAAAGGACTCCGAGGTGGTCAGCGGGTTCCGTTTTCCGTCGAAGGTCACATCCTCCGGAAGCAGCACCGGCAACTCTTCCTTCGGCACCGGAACCGCGCCGCAACCGTCGCAGTAGACGATCGGAATGGGGCAGCCCCAATAACGCTGACGGGAGATCAACCAATCGCGCAGCCGATAGGTGACCGCCGGTCCACCCGCCTCCTTTTCGGCCAGCTGATCGGAGATGGCCCGGATCGCCTCCCGGTTGTCCATCCCGTCAAAGGGACCGGAATTGATCAGCACCCCTTCCCCGGTATAGGCCTCGGCCAGGGGGTTCTCCAGCTCCCCGTCCCGGGGTTGGATCACATGGCGGATCGGCAGGCCGTATTTGCGGGCGAACTGGAAGTCCCGTTCGTCATGGGCCGGAACGCCCATCACCGCACCGGTCCCGTAATCCATCAGCACGTAGTTGGCGATCCAGACGGGAACCGTCTCGCCGGTCAGGGGATGACGCGCGACCGCGCCGGTATCCATGCCCACCTTTTCCGCATCGGCCGCCGTCCGCTCGATCTCGCTCTCCTTCTTCATCTGCTCGATGAACGCCCGCAGCTCCTCCTCCTTCTCCTTCCCGGCGATCAACCGCTCCACCAGAGGATGTTCCGGCGCCAGCACCAGGTAGGTCACCCCGTACAGGGTGTCGGGGCGGGTGGTGAAGACGGTGACCGGCTCATCGTTCAGCTCGGGAAGGGTGAACGTGACCTTCGCCCCTTCGCTGCGGCCGATCCAATTGCGCTGCATCGTCTTCACCCGTTCGGGCCAGCGGGGCAGGCGGTCCAGCCCCTCCAGCAGCCGGTCGGCGTAATCGGTGATCTTGAGGAACCATTGCTCCAGCTCCTTCTTGGTCACCTCCGCGTCGCAGCGCCAGCACTTGCCGTTTTCCACCTGCTCGTTGGCCAGGACCGTGGCGCAATCGGGGCACCAGTTGACCGACGCCTTCTTTCGATAGGCCAAGCCCCGCTCATAAAACAGGAGGAACAGCCACTGGGTAAACCGGTAGTAGTCGGGCAGACAGGTCGCCAGGTAGCGGTCCCAGTCGTAGGAGATGCCGAGGCGCTCCTGCTCCTCCCGAAACTTCTTCATGTTGTTGAGCGTCCAATCCCGGGGGTTCACCCCCCGCTCGATGGCCGCATTTTCCGCAGGCATGCCGAAGGCGTCGACCCCCATCGGGTGAAGGACCCGGTAGCCGTTCATCCGTTTGAACCGGGCGATCACATCCCCGATGGAGTACACCCGCACATGTCCCATGTGCATCCCTTCGCCCGACGGATAGGGAAATTGCTCCAGCGTGTAAAATTTGGTCTTGGTGGCGTCCGGATCGGTCCGGTGCACACCGGCTTCGGCCCAAACCCGTTGCCACTTCGCTTCAATTTCCTTCGCTTGATAGGTTTGCATAGACGTCTCCTCCAACACCGGCAAAAATATTGAAACCTCCCGCCCCTGCCGAAACGAACGCTAGGGACGAGAGGTTGATCCACTCCCGCGGTACCACCCTAGTTAGCACCCGCACGCCGGCGGGCACTCCCTCATTGGCATCCGTTAACGGGGATGAAGCGCCGGGATGTACTCCCCTTTTCCACCCCGGAGCGATGAGGCGAGTTCATTCGGCCCCTCTGATCGGCTCACACCGCCCGCCGACTCTCTGGGCAGAGGTGACGAACTACTACTCCTCATCCTAGCCTGTCAAACATTTGTCGAAGATTTGGATTTTATTATATGTCACGATAACCCGCGTGTCAACAGGGTTTCGGCGGTGCGCATGCCCGTTTTCCCTCTTCTTCCGGACCGGCTACCGTCTACTGGACGCGGACCTGCTGCGCAAGATGCTGCGCATCCTGCTCGGTCAAAGCGCGCGCAGAAACGTAATGCTGCCTGGCGACCCTTGCGTGGACTACTGGAGGTATGCGCTTTTTATGGCGCGCTGGC
>JAJYSD010000321.1 GCA_021793745.1 Bacillota bacterium | reverse complement strand
AGCGAAGAGCCTTCCGCTTAGGCGCATTGCTTTTGGCGCTTGTCATGTTGGCGACGGCGTGCTCTTCGGGGGGAGAAAGCATCGATACGAAGAGCAAGAACGCCGACCAGATCAATCCCGACAAATTGGTCGACGCCCCCTTTGAGGGATGGGTGGAAGGGCTGCCCAAAATCCAGGCGCCTGAAGGCTTTGATTGGCAACAGTTCAAGGGAATCCAGATCAATGTCATTTCCGAGAACACCCCGCCTTCTTCGGCCATTGCCGCCAATATCGACAAGTTTGAAAAGGTGACGGGCATCAAGGTCAACATCGAACAGAGCGACCTGGGCACGGTCGTCGAGAAGGTGAGCCTCGATTTCAATGCCAAATCCTCAAAATACCACGTCATCTATGCGGATCCTTACCAGATTCTCGCCAAGTATTCCCAGCACTTCGTGGATTTGAACCTGTTCAACAACGAACCGACCATGCCCCATATTCCCGGGGGAGTGGAGGATTTCATCCCCGTCCAGTTGGAAGCCCTCGGGCACATGGGAAACAAGGAGCAACTGCTGGCTTTGCCCTACGACAATCCGACGATGGTTTTGGCCTATCGGAAGGATGTGTTCGAGAAATACAAGGATTTGTTCATGAAGGAAAAGGGGTATGATTGGACCCCCCGGCCCGGCATGACCTGGGATCAATATTACGAGATTGCCAAATGGATCAATCAAAAAGTGAAAGAGGGCGTCATCACCGAGGTGAAATACGGGACGGGTCACCAGGCCAAGCAGTACGATTCATTGATGTGCGATTTCAGCAACATTCTGGCCGCCAACGGGGGAGATTATTTCGAGAAAAAGGATGTGGGCACGATCGGGACGAGCAATCCCGGAAAATCGGCGATGACCTCCAAGGAAGCCCTTGAGTCGGCCGAATTTTACAACAAGCTGTTGAAGGAGGCGGCGCCGGGAAGCACCTCCTGGGATTGGAACGGATTGGCCGAGGCCTTCGCCGCCGGCGAAATCGCCATGGCTCCCGAGTGGCACGAGTTTTCCGCCATGTTTGAAAGCGGGGAAAAGTCCAAGGTGGCCGGAAAGGTCGGCTGGACGATTCTGCCGAAGGGGAAGGTCAGAAGCGCGAACATCTTTGGCGGAACCGGCATCGGCATCAACAAATACGCCAGCGACGAGGAAAAGAAAGCGGCCTGGCTGTTCCTGGTGTGGGCCACGTCTCCGCAAACCCAGTACATGATTTTGAAATCCGAGCAGGGCGGTTCGACGCCGACCCGTTCCTCCGTATATGCGCTTCCCGACGTGAAAAGGGGGATGGAGGCCGGGACGAAAGAAGCCGAGGAAATGCCGAACCTGCTTTCGATGAAAGCGGTGCTGGAAGCGTGGAAACCGGAAAACACCTATATGCGTCCGAAAATTCCCCAGTGGCCGCAGATCGACACCTACATTTTCACCGAACTGTCCAAGATGATCGCGGGCAAACAAAGTCCGGAACAAGCGGTGAAAGCGATCGCGGAGAAATCGGATGAGGCGACCGGAAACTGAAGCGCTGAGAGGAATCGAGGGAGACCGATGAGCCTGAACATCAAGGAGAACGGATATCAGCAACCGATGCTTTTGGACGCGAGCCCGTCGGTTCGCGTCCAAAGAAAAAAAGGGCCGGGAAAATGGTCGACGGAATTCTGGATGCTGCTTCCGTCCCTGGTGCTGCTGGCGATGATCAGCATCTTTCCGCTGATGTACATGATATATGCCAGCATGATGGATTTCACGCTGTCCTTCGACGAACCGGCATTCAACGGGCTGAAAAATTGGAAAAACGTTTTCACCAGTGATACGTTCTGGGCCTCCTGGGGCCGCACGGCGGTTTACGCCTTGTGCGGTTTGTCCCTTGAAATGGCGGTCGGGGTCGGAATGGCCCTGCTGATCCATCAGCTTCCGCGGGCGAGAAACGCGATATTGACCTTGTGGATGATTCCCCTCTTTGTCGCCCCGGTGGTCGTCGGGCTGCTGGGCCGGTTCATGCTCAATTCGACGTACGGCCTGTACGCGTGGCTGTTTCGGCTGATCGGCGTGGAGACCGAGATTTTGGGGGATGTTTCCACGGCCCTTCCCGCCATCATCCTCATGGACGTGTGGGAGTGGTCGCCCCTGATCACCATCATCGTGTACGCCGGTTTGCAGTCGCTTCAGGAGGAGGTGCTGGAGGCGGCGGAAGTGGACGGAGCGGGTTATTGGCGGAAGCTGATCCATGTCGTCTTCCCGCTGATCTCCCGGACGGTCGTCCTCGCGCTGTTGATTCGCATGATGGACATTTTCCGCTTTGTCGACACCATCAAAATCGCGACCGAGGGAGGACCCGCCGACTCCACCAAGATTATCGGCTTTCACCTGATGGAAGTGGCCTTTCGATTCCAGGACTTCGGGTCGGCCGCCGCCCTGGGTCTGACCATGCTCTTTGTGACGATCATCCTGGGACAGCTGTTTGTCCGGTTCATGCGGAAGGGGGAAGCATGAATGGCCCCGCGCTTTCGAAAATTGGCGATCGGCCTGGTTTTGTACGCCCTGGCGGGGATCGCTTTGACATGGGCGCTCTTTCCCGTCCTCTGGATGGTGCTATCTTCCCTGAAAACCCAGGCCGGCATGTTTTCGATGCCGCCCAAATTTCTTTTCAAACCCCATTTCGACACCTATGCCTACATGTTCTCCGAACGGGGAAAATTCCTCCACTACCTGACAAACAGCGTGATCGCTTCCGTCATCTCCGCCGGGATTTCCCTGGTGTTGGGCACGCTGGGGGGATTTGCCCTGGCCCGTCGGAAGTTTAAAGGGGAGAAGCACATTTCCTTTTGGATCATCAGCACGCGCATGGCGCCCATCCCCGCCGTGATGCTGCCCCTTTACCTGATGTTTACCCACCTGGGGCTCATCGGGACGATGACGGGGTTGATTTTTGCCTATACCACGTTCAATTTGCCCTTTGCGCTGTGGATGATGATGATTTTCTTCAAGGAGGTTCCCGTCGATCTGGAAGAGGCGGCGATGATTGACGGGTGCAGCCGGTTTCAGGCCTTTTGGCGGGTGGTGATTCCGCCTGCCGCTCCGGGCCTGGTGGCCACCG
>JAJYSD010000320.1 GCA_021793745.1 Bacillota bacterium | reverse complement strand
GATCTCCGGGGAGAGCCGGAGGAGGAGATCCGGCGGGAAGTGGACCGGATCGCCGGTTTGTTGGATATCGGGAAACTGTTGGGGAAGAAACCGGCGGCCTTGTCGGGCGGGGAAAAACAGCGGGTCAGTATCGCCCGGGCCATCATCCGGAGGCCCGCCGTCCTACTCCTCGACGAGCCCCTCTCCCACCTGGACGGGAAGATGCGCCAGAGGATGCGGACGGAGATCAAACGCCTTCATCAGGAAATTCGCTGCACCACGGTCCTCGTCACCCACGACCAGTCGGAGGCCATGGCCCTGGCCGACCGCATCGCGGTCATGAACCAGGGGGAGCTTCAACAATTCGGCACCCCGATGGAGATTTTCCGGAAGCCTGCCAATGAATTCGTCGCGGGATTTATCGGCGAACCCCCCATGAATCTGTTTACGGTCCTGGTGTTGAAGGGCGAAGAGACACTCGCCTTTCACATCGAAGACAGCGGGATCACCTTCCCGGTCCCGGAGCGCCTCCGTTCGTCGGTAAAGGAAGGGGTGCGTTACCGGTTCGGCATCCGGCCGACGGATATCCAAGTGGTCCCGGAAGGGGATATCTGCACGCTGGCGACCCGGGTTACCGTGTTTGAAAATTTGGGTGAGGAGCATCGCTTGCTGATCCGGTTGGACAAAAACTGCACGATCAGTGTCGTGACGGATACGGATGTGCGAAGGGAGCCGGGGGAACGCATATATTTGCGGTTCGACGAGGAGAAAGTTCATTTGTTCGATCCGGAAACGGGAAAGCGGATTCAGGGGCAGGAATCGATCCTGCCCGCCTAGACAATTTACCCGATCTTTACAATGCTCGCGGAAGACCGTGAACCATGATGGATTACCATTTTATCGGAAGCAAATCGGGACAAGGGCCGGTCCCGGGCGTCACAGCGTTTGCGGCAATCGCGTTTCGATGCCGGTTTTCCCCGGCGCGCGCCGAGCCGAGGCGAAAAGTTACGCTGATGAAAAAAAGTCGAGGAGATGAGGGAATGCATCCTTTGATCCGACGTTTCGTCGCCGTTTTGGCCGCTGCGGGTTTGTTTTTCGCCCTGGGCCCTTCCTCGCTTCAAGCGAAGCCCCCTCACAGGAAGGAGGTATGGAACATCGCTCACCGGGGGGCTTCCGCATACGCTCCGGAGCACACCCTAGCCGCCTACAGGTTGGGGGAGCGGATGAAGGGCGATTACATCGAGATCGATGTGCAGATGACCAAGGATGGGCACCTGATCGTCATGCATGACGAAACCGTGGATCGGACGACCAACGGGTCCGGCCGGGTGAAGGACCTTACCCTTGCCGAAATCAAAGCGCTGGATGCGGGATCTTGGTTTAATGAAGCGTATCCGGAATATGCCAAGCCGGAGTACGCGGGGCTCCGGGTTCCTACGCTGGAGGAGGTGATCCGGGAGTTCCGCAAGGGGTCCAGGTATTACATCGAGACCAAGTCCCCGGAATTGTATCCGGGGATGGAGGAAAAGCTCCTGGAAATCCTGGATCGATACGGGTTGACTCACAAGGAGGCCCTGAAGAAGCGGCAGGTGATCATCCAATCCTTCAGCCGGGAAAGTCTGCTGAAGGTGCACCGGCTGAATCCGGATATCCCCCTGGTTCAGCTATACGATGCGGAGGCGTCTGGCAGCATCACCGATGAGGAATTGCGAACAGTGAAGGAATATGCGATCGGAATCGGCCCCAACTACCGGCGGATCGATCGGGAGGTCGTCCGGCGGGCCCACCGCCACGGTCTGGCCGTGAATCCATACACGGTGAACTCCAAGGAGGAGATGCGCCGATTGATCGGATGGGGGGTCGACGGAATCATCACCAACCATCCCGATTGGTTGCACGAGGTGTTGAAGGAAAAGTAAACCGACTCCCTCGAGAATTGCCGCCCCCCCTGTGTATCTGAACACGGATGGGGGCGGGTGTTTTTTACTTGGAACGATGCGGAAGCGGCACAGGTCCCGGACCCGTTGTTGAAAGATGGTGCCTTTCCCTTGAACGATCTAGATTCAACGCAAAATCAACCATTCGGATCCGCTGAAGCGGAAGGTTTTCTTCCTTGCCAACAGATCTTCGGCGGTGTCACTGAAGAATGACACATAGGCGGGATATTCCTTATCGATGAAACCCAATTCCCGGAGGGATTTGTGAATCTTTTTCTGGGTGACGGCGACGAGGGACATTTTCTGGCTCTTGGTCATGTCGGCCCAGGCCTCTTCTTTGACGTAAACATCGACGATCAGAGAGTAGGAATCTTTCTTCCGTACCGAGCCTTTCTGATATCGAATGAAGGCGATTCGTTCGTCGCTTTTCTTTACTGTATCCAGTACCTGCGTGAGCTGTCGGCGCTGTGTTTTTTCCTCCTCGATCTGCTGTCTTTTCCGGGCTTTGGCCTCCTGTCGGGCGCGCCGCTTGGCGGCCTCGTGTTCCTGAAGGATCTGTTTGCCGATTTCGGCGTCAAATCCATCTTTGGTCACATACCCCTTGTGGGCCCAGATGCCCCGTTTTTCCCGTTGAGCTTCTTGTTGGGCATCCATGTAACTTTGGATGGTGGCATCCTTCCAATCCCGCTCAGGGACCACCACCCGAGCCAGTCCCTGTTGGATCAATTTCTTGTTAACACTGGGAGGGCTATTCCTACCCGTTCGGATTTCGCCCAGATATTTATCTTCAATGTTGCTTAACCGGTAAGAATAGGTCAAATGGGGATTTTGAAGCTCTTTATTCAAAAACTGAATGGCCATCCGGCCGTGATAGGAATCGGGTGGAGGGGTGTCCACAAAGGCCAGGTCCATTTGAATCCGTTTTCCATCCGCCTCCAATACCAGGGTGTTCCCGTCCACCACCTGTTGGATGACGGTTTCCCCTTCCTCGTCCCAGTGTTCTTCATACAAGAAGTATCCGATGATCATAAACGGGATCAAGAATAGGAGAAATAGAATGACAATTATCGCCAGACACCCTTAGTAGCTCCCTTTACTTCTCCCTTTGCTTCCATGGTTAACCTCCGGAAATCTGTTTGTGATGGTTGTCGGTGGAAGTCATCGCTTCCTTGGGGATGGCTTCATATTGAAGAAGCACCGCCT
>JAJYSD010000319.1 GCA_021793745.1 Bacillota bacterium | reverse complement strand
CCATCCCTTCGTTCTGGGGGTGCAATGGCATCCCGAGCACCTGGTGCAGACCGATGCGATCTCCCGCCGCCTGTTTGAGGCCTTTGTTCAGGCGGCTTCGGCCTGATCGGCGATAGTGGTTTTTTTTCGACATGATACCCCCCTTCCCTTTGGAGCACACTACAACCGAAGGGGGGTGTGTGTGATACGGGTGCTCCTATCCTTTTTCTGCCTCTTAACCCTGTTTGGTTGCCACCTGGAGTATGGCGAGCTGCCCGCAGAGCGCATCGCGCCCATCTCCCACCGCCAGCCAGTCGTCACCCGTCCGATTCCCTTTATCCTTCAGGCGGATGGGAAGGAGTGGATCCTGGATCTCCGTCGGGTGGGGTATGATGGAATTGATCCCACGACCTTGGACCGCGACGCCTTTGATCGATGGTTGAGGCCGATTGAGCGGAAACTTTATCGCCCTCCCCGTTCCGCCCACTTCCGCGATCGGGTTCTTCAACCCCATCAATACGGAAGAAAAGTGGATCGGCAGGAGATTGAGGCGTGGTTGGACGTCATCCATGCATACACGGATCGGCCCTTGAGGGTTCCGTTTATCCGCCTGAAACCTTCCATTACCACGTCGGATCTCAAGGTGATCCGCCAACGGAAGTTGGGCAGCTATTCCACCCGCTTCAATCCCGGTAATGTCAATCGGACCCATAACATTTTGTTGTCCACGAAGGCGATCGATCACGTGGTGGTGGATGTGGGAGAGGTGTTTTCCTTCAACAAGGTTGTCGGCCCCCGCACACCGCAGCGCGGATACAGACCGGCGCCGGTGATCGTCAGGGGCGAGTACAGCGAAGGAATTGGAGGCGGCATCTGTCAAACCTCATCCACTTTGTTCAACAGCGTCGATCAGGCCGGGCTGAAGATCCTTCAAAGGGTCAGCCACAGCAAGCAAGTCACCTACGTGCCTCCCGGAAGAGACGCTACGGTTTCCTGGGGCGGCCCCGATTTCCAATTCCAGAACCAATTGAATCGGCCGATCCTGCTGGTGGCGTCGGTCCGAGGCGGATGGTTGAACGTTTCCGTGTACAGCTCCGACGATGTTCGCTACCGAAAACAACCGGTTCCCGCACCGCCCAAGGAAGAACCGGATACCGAACGAACCCGGCCCTTTGAGCCGAATGCCCAACCGAAAAATCCATAGCGGTACGGCTATCGGATCAGTGCCCCTCAGACAGGGGCACTTTCAATTTTAGGAAAAAAATGCAAACAGGAAAAAGGGAAACCCTTTGCGCCAAACTGTCGTTCTATTGGAGAGGATGCGGCATTTCGGCAACATGTATGGATAGGACGCAGCGCATTTGCTATAATAAAAGGCGCTATTCGAACTAATCTGTTGTTTGTGTAAAAGGAGGCCTTGGATGAGGAAAATTATATCGATCGTTTTAGGGGTCATCGTCTTACTCCTCTCCGGAACCTTGGCCGTGTACGCAATGCGCAAAGAGGTGACTGTCACCTTCACCGATAAAGAAAAACCGGTCAAACTCCAGGTCTTGGGAGGAACACTGGCCGAGGCGTTGGAGGGACGCGGTTACGATGTGGACCAGTTGAAGAAACAGTACATACCCAATGTTTCTTGGGACCAACCCCTCAGCGATAAATCCGTGATCCAGCTGACCTGCAATTGTTCCGTCACCTTGGAAGTGGGTGGTAAGCGCCTTGGCACCTACAAGACGAAGCAGCTGACCGTCGGCGATTTTCTCCGGGAGCGGAAAGTGGACTTAAGTCCCTGGGATGAAGTAAACACGCCGTTGGATGAGCGGATCACCAATGACATGGTGATCGTCGTCGACCGCGTGGAAAAGCGGATCAAGAAAAAAGTGAAGAGCATCCCCTACAAGACGGTGAAAAAGAAGGATCCCCAACTGGTAGCCGGGGAAGAGAAGGTCGAAAAGGAAGGAAAGAAAGGGAAGCGGATCTACGAGGTGATCGTAACCTATAAAAACGGAAAGGCGCTGTCCACCGCCGAAAAAATGATCGAAGAAATCGATCCCGTCCACAAAGTCGTCAAAGTGGGGACCGGAGAAGAGGTGACCACAGCGGAGGCGGATGCGAAGCCGGCGGCGGGCCGCATTGCCGGATATGAATATAGCAAGACGATGATGGCGGAAACCACGGGATATACCCACACCGGCAACCGGACGGCGACTGGAACTTGGCCGAAAAGGGGTACCCTGGCCGTCGATCCCCGGGTGATTCCCCTCGGAACCCGCATTTATATTCCCGGATACGGTGTCGGGGTGGCTGAGGATACCGGAGGCGCCGTGAAAGGAAACGTGATCGACCTCTTCTTTGAAACCCGGGATGAAGCGATTCGGTGGGGACGGCGCAATGTGACGGTGTATATTTTGAAGGATTGATGGAGTGATCATCACTCCGGTTTTTTCTTTCTGGAGAAAGATTTAAGCAATGGATGCAAGATGATGCTTTGTTTCCCGGGAGGGTTCGTTGTATACTTGAAAGTGGAGAAGTTTTCCTGTGAGGTGTGGATTCCATGGTCGGGCGCAACGATCCCTGCCCCTGCGGGAGCGGACTCAAATACAAAAAATGCTGTGAACGGGTGGTTGCCTTCCGGTCGGCCGAGCGCGCCCGGGAATCCCGGGAAATGGAGATGAAGCAGGCTTTGTTGTCGGAATTGAACCAGTGGTTTGATCGACAGATGACGAAAAAGGCGGTTGCCGAATGGGTCGGCCACTTCAACCATGCGATGGGTTTTCCCCTTCAGCAACCCATTTCTTCCAACTACTTTAATACGTTTCGGTTTTGGCTCCTTTTCGATGCTCCCTGCATGGACGGCAGGCGCCCCGTCGACCGCTGGAGAGAAGCGATTTCTCCCCTTCCGGATCGTGAAAAGTGGGTGGAGGAATTTTGCCGCATCCACCTGGGCTGTTATGAGGTTACGGAGGTCGGGGGCGACGAGGCCCGTGTCAGACCGCTGCCTTGGGGAGAAGAGGTTTCCGTCCGCGTAGCTGAGCCGATGGAAAAAGGGGCAATCGTCATTGCCCGCCTCTCTCGGTTGGGGAACCGGTACGAATGGTTTGGTCCTTATACTACCTTTTTCCACGAGATGAGAGGGGAGATACGCTTTTATTTT
>JAJYSD010000318.1 GCA_021793745.1 Bacillota bacterium | reverse complement strand
GATCTACGACGGGACCTTCAGCGGCGGCAAGAAGCCCGGCCTCGGTGTGACCGCCGCCTTGCTACGCCGCCACGGGATCGAAGTGGTCTCGGAGGAAACCATGGACGCAGGCCCTTCCCCGAAGCCGGGGGGATGAATCGCCCTCTTTCGATGGGCGCTTCCACATTGTCATCCCTGTTCCGTCTGGCCCGGAGAGGAAACCAGGGAGGCGCGGAGGCGCCGGTACCGGAGGTACATGCCGATCCGCCAAGGCAGGATCATTCCGAAGGCGAGGGTGAAAAACAGCCCCGCCGTCTGGGGGATGGAGATGTATTGCTCCACGTAGCTGTGCAGGAGAAGGCGCACCGAGAGCAGAGCAATCAGAATCACGATGAAGGAAAAGGAACGCTTCAGATAGATTTGCCCGTTCACCGCTTCAAACCGGGACGTCCAGATCAGAGGGGTGGCCAGAAAAAGGGCTCCTGCCACAAAGGCGATTAGCCCCCACCAAAACGGGAAATGGGTGGACGGGTGAAGAAACATCAGGAAACCGGTACTCATTCCCAGCGGGGGCATGATGATCCCCTTGACGGTAACCGGCCGTTTGGTCGATCGAATGCGGAGGAAGAGCGCCATCAGCGCCATGGTGGCGATCCCCAGCGTAAAGAGGATTTGCGGATGGAGGGCGATTGCCTGTGTCATGACCAATCCTCCAGTGTGCGCGGTTTCTTGGAAAAAAGGCGGGTGGATGCCCTTTTTTGGGTGAAATACCCCTTTATTTTATGCCAGCATGCGGGGCATGGACAAGCCCGACGGCCCGATCGCTCCCTTTCTATAGCATGGCTGTGGGCGTGGAAGGGAATGCATGGGGTGAAAAATCCGCAGGCCAAAAAAGAGTCGCTGTGCGCGAACGCCCCGGGCGATAGGCGAAGGCGGTTTCGCCGCCCACTCCCGCTGATCGCCGGCGTGCGGCGCACTACCGCTTCCCTTCACCCGCCGGCCGCCTCGCCGCGTCCGCCGCAGCGGGCCGTTATTTCTGTTCGGCCGGCCTCCGCCCAAACATGCCTTCATAAACAAAGGTTTTCAGCGTCCGGCGCTGCGACGGCTGTTCCCGTTCCCGCAGCGGTTCCGGCAAGATGTCCCGGGGTCCCTGGTACCCGATGGCGATCAACGCCTGGATGGCGTATTCATCGGGAATGCCCAGCGTTTCCCGGGCCTTCGCCATATCGAACCCGGTCATCGGATGGGTGATGAGTCCCTGCCGGACGGCCTCCAGCGCCAGAAATCCCCAGGCCGCCCCGGTGTCGAAGGCGTGGGAGAGGTTGTCTCCGCGGTCCGACACCCGCTGGGAAATCATCAAAACCAGCACGGGTGCCTTGCGACACCAGGTCAAGTTGAATTCGGAGATAAATGTATGGAATTTCGCCCGGTCCTCCGGTGTCCGGGCAACGATGAACCGCCAGGGCTGCAGGTTATAGGCGGAGGGTGCCCAGCGCGCCGCCTCAAACAGGCTCCACAGCACCTCATCCGGCACATCCTTTTCCAGGAAGGAGCGCGGAGACCAGCGCTGCAGGTAAATCGGGTCGATGTTGTGCTCCGCCTGCCGAAACGGGGTCGATGTCAGCGTTTTGCTCATGGTTTCTCTCTTCTCCTTTCGGTTTGCATAGTATTTTATTATAACGCACCGCTCTTTTCCACTCCACTCCGAGGGAGGAGGGGGACAGCGGAAGCCGCAGCGATCCGCAGGGGTCTCTACCTTGCACTTTTTCCATTTTTCCGTTACCATAATAAAGATTCCTCTGATCGCATATCGAAATGCCATGAAGAAGAGGAGTAGCGCGGTACGGGTTGTTTCAGAGAGTCGGCGGATGGTGCGAGCCGATCGCCTCCCGCGTGAATGGGCTTCGGAGCAGTTTCCCGAAACGGCGCTCCAGGGTGCGCCGGTGTAGGCGGAACCGGTGACGGACCGTTATTCCCGTAAAAGTGCGCCTCCTTGCGGAGGCGAAGTAGGGTGGCACCGCGAGGCGATCCCTCGTCCCTGTCCGGGATGGGGGTTTTTTGTTTAGATATCTCAGGATGCGAAAGGAGCGGGAGAATGATGAAACGGATCTTGTCGGGCATTCAGCCCACGGGAAACCTTCATCTGGGGAACTATCTGGGTGCCTTGAAGAGATTTGTCCAGCTCCAGGATGAGGCGGATTGCTATTTTTGCGTGGTCGATCTGCACGCCCTGACGGTTCCCCGGGATCCGGCGGATCTGCGGGATAAGACGATGGAGGTGGCGACCCTGTACCTGGCGGCGGGACTGGATCCGGAGAAGGTGACGATGTTTATCCAGTCCCACGTTCGGGCCCATACCGAAGCGTCTTGGATGCTCGAATGCGTTGCGCGGATCGGGGAGCTGAACCGGATGACCCAGTTCAAGGAGAAGGGGAAGGGCTCCGACAGCGTGTCCGTCGGCCTTTACACCTATCCGGTGTTGATGGCGTCGGATATCCTCCTCTACCAGGCCGATGCGGTTCCCGTGGGGGAGGATCAGAAACAGCACCTGGAGTTGAGCCGGGATCTGGCCCAGCGGTTTAATCGGGAATACGGCGAGGTGTTGACGGTCCCGCAGCCGCTGATCGGCGAAGTGGGAGCCCGGATCATGGGTCTGGACAATCCCGAGAAAAAGATGAGCAAAAGCGCCGGCAGTCCCGCCAACTTCATCGCCCTGCTGGACGACCCCGACACGATCGTGAAAAAGATCAAGCGGGCGGTGACCGATTCGGAAAATGTGATCCGTTACGCCCCGGAGGAAAAGCCGGGGATCAGCAACCTGCTGGTTATCTACAGCCTGTTGTCCGGCGAATCGATCCCCTCGCTGGAGCAAAGGTACCAGGGAACGGGGTACGGTCAGTTTAAACGGGACCTGGCCGAAGTGGTGGTGGATCACCTGGTTCCGATCCAAAAGCGGTACAGGGAATTGCGGCAATCGGGGGATGTGGAGCGCGTCCTGAAGGCGGGAGCGGAACAGGCCAGCCGGGTGGCCGAAGAAACGTTGACGAAGATGAGGGACGCGATGGGGCTGGTTCCCCGGATGGTTTAAGCCGTGTGATGGATGATGGAAGGGGAGGGACGGCGGTGATGGGACGGGGCGCCCTTCCACGGCACCGGGTG
>JAJYSD010000317.1 GCA_021793745.1 Bacillota bacterium | reverse complement strand
CGGCGACTTGCCGGTGGACTCGGGACCCGCCGTATAGGCGGTCAGGGTGAAATCCCCCAGATCCCGTCCGTAGCTTGCGGGCAAAAAGGCGGTTTGCAATTCCTCCCTTTCCCGATGGTTCCCGGCGGGCCGTTGGACGGGCACTTTGAGAGCCTGACCGATCCGGATCAGGGAGGGATCCTCCAACCGATTGATGCGAGAGACGGTCTCCACGTCGCTCCCGTACCGACGGGCGATGCTGTATACCGTGTCCCCCTTCTCCACTTGAATGGTCATCCATCCGCTTTCTTTGGCTTCCGCCCGGAACGCTCCCCGTCCATCGCCGACAAAGATGCCGCCGGCCAAGGCCAAGCCCAGGACAAGAAAAAACCAGCGCTTGGTCATGATGGCTCCTCCTGTGATAGATTCGTAGATTCACTCTCCATCATGACCGGTTCCAAAGGGATTTATACCCGGCGGAGCTTATCCTTCTTTTTCCGACAGCTCGTCCAAACTCTTTTCAAAACTAGAACCGAAATGTTCCAAAAAATAATCGATTTCCGGCATATTCAGATTGCGGATCCGCTCTTCGATTTCCCGTTTGGCGACGAGAAACTCCCGGTTACCCGCCGCGTTCTCGATGACACATTTCAGGTAGGCGTCCAGCAAATCGGCTGCCTTCACCCAGCGGAGCAGCTCCGGATCCGGGTCCCGAAGAAAGGGGCGATAGGATTCCCGGAGCGCCCCGGGCACCATCTCGCACAAGCGCTCCGCGGCCAAGGCCTCCAGCTCCCGTATCCCCTTCAGGATCGCCCGGTTGTGATGTTTCACCGGGCTGGGAATATCCCCGGTGATGACCTCCGTCGCATCGTGGTACAGAGCCAGCATGACGGCCCGCTCCACCGGGACCTCCTTCCCGAACACCCGGACGGCGATGGTACACAGGGCATGGGTCAACAGGGCCACATGGAAGGAGTGTTCCGCCACATTTTCCGGCACAGCGCTTTGCATCAGTCCCCAGCGCCGGATAAACCGCAGCCGGTACAGGTACGCATAAAAAGGATTCATCTTTCCCATCCCCCTCTCCAAGAGAAAAGCCGAAATGCCGGAGCAGGAAGAGGGGCCGAACCCCTCTCTTCCCCTCAGCATTTCCCGTGGAATCTTCAGGAGGCCGTCGATTCCTGTCTCTCCCCCTTCGCGGGCCGGGAGGGGACGGATACCCGACATCGCCGTTCATACTGCCAGTTGATCAGGATGACGCTCAGGATAAACAGGCTGCCCACCTGCGGGGCGATAATGGTATAATCGTACATCCCGTGGCCGATGAAGGCGAAAATCAGCGACAGCATCATGCCGGCCAGCCGCTTCTCCTCAAGCCGGATCGCCATCTTCCGCCATTTCCGGGCACGGTAAACGGTGATTCCCATCATCAGCAAAAAGAGGGACAGCCCCACCACACCAAATTCCGTCGCCACCCCCAGAAGGATGTTGTGGGCATGGTGGATCTGTTGACCCGTCAATTCAGTAAAGACCTGCCCGAAATGGACGGGAAGAACCCCGAACAACCAGTGATCCTGGAAAATGCGGAAAGCGTTCTGCCAGACAAAGATCCGAACATTGATCGTCGCAAACAGCGTCTCTTCCCGGGGGATCAGTGTCTGATTGGTGTAAATCACGCAGGCCAAAAGGAAGAGAAAGGCAAAAAACAGAATCGTGCGCCGGCGATTTCCGGTCATCCACACCTGGACCAGCAGCCCGACGGTCAACCCCACCCACGCTCCGCGAGAACCGGTCAACCAGATGGCAAAACAAAATAAAAAAAAGGCGGCGACAGCGGCAACCTTTTGCCAACGCTTTTTCAATACCGAAAAGGCGTAGGTGCTGATCAGCGCCAAACAGATCAGCAGGGCGGCCGCCAGGTTGGAGTTGGTGGAGGTTCCCACACTGCGCGTCAGGTCATTCTGGAAAATGGCGGAATAGCCCAGCAATCGGCCCCACCAGGTTTCTTCCTGCGAAAGCCATCCGATCCCCTGCAACAGGACGACGGCGGCGAGGTAAAAACCCAGGATCCAAAACAAAAGGAACAACCGCTGGATTTCGTGCCACGACCAGTCCAATCCCCGTTTAATCCACACGGTGAGCAGATAATAGGCCAAAAACACCGAGATGGGGATCACCCCGACGGGAACCCAGGCAATCCAAGAGGGATTAAAATACCAACTGATCGCGGACAGGATGAGGAATCCGATGAAGATTCCCTCCGGAAAACCCCGGATCGGCCAGCGCCCCTTGATGACAAAGGGGGTGAGGAGGCCGATGATCAAAAGAACAACCGGCGGCAACCACGGGGACAGGATAATGGACACGATCAGAGCTTGAACCATCCGGGTTGCCAGGTTGCTGTGAAAATCGCTGCTCAAAGGCACAAACTCCTTTTTCGATCAAATTTGAGTACCGAATGGATTATATACCAGTCTTTCCTTTATTGGCAACAAACAACCGCATCAGCGCCGTTGGATGTCGACCCCCGGAATCGAAGGTGGTGAGCTGGACTTCCCGATCATTTGAAGCACCGCCTCCACGCTGCGGAAGGGATGGATTTTCCCCCTCCATTCCAGCATGTTTTTACGGATCGGGGCGAAATATTCGGGATCGCTCAGATAGCGATCCAAAAGCTCATCCAGGTGTTCCTCCCCCTTCAACCGCAGCGCCAAACCGTTCTTCGTCAGAAATTGTCCGTTTCGTTCCTCGTGGCCGGGAATCGTTCCGTACAGGAGAAGGGGCTTCACCTTGGCGATCGCTTCAGTGCAGGTCATCGCGCCCGGCTTGGTGAGAATCAGGTCCGCCGCCTCCATCCACTCGGACAGAGGCTGGACATAACCGGCAACCCGGATATTGGGGTGGTCAAGCATCGGATCGGATACCAGGGTTTGATACAGCTGGTGATTGCGCCCGGTAATCACCAGGATCTGCATATGATTCCGCCACTTGGCCACCATTTTGACCAGTTGTTCCATGTTCCCCAATCCCAACCCGCCGCCCATGATCAACACGGTGGGGAGATGGCGCAGCCCCAGATGGCGTCGAATTTCGATCTGATCCTCTTTTTTCCAAAACCTCGGATCGGTGGGGATTCCGGTGACGGTCACCCGCTCGGGCTCCACCCCGAGTCGAATCAATTCCTTCCGC
>JAJYSD010000316.1 GCA_021793745.1 Bacillota bacterium | reverse complement strand
GTATATCTCGGAGCTCCGAAAAAAGCATCGGCAGCCTTCCGATCATCGTCGCGGGCGCCACCGTGGTGGTGATGAACGAAGAAGGGGAGATCCTGTTTCAGCGCCGCTCCGACTCCTTCGACTGGGGTCTCCCCGGCGGCGCCATGGAACCCGGGGAAACCCCGGAAGAGACCGCCCGGCGCGAATTGAAGGAAGAGACCGGATTGGACGCCGCTGCGCTTCAACTCTTGGGCGTGTTCTCCGGCCCCCGGTATTATTATCGGTACCCCAACGGGGATGAAGTCTACAATGTCATCGCGCTGTACCGGGCTCGACAGGTCAGCGGAACGCTCCAGATCTCCGACAATGAAAGCATCGACCTCCGATTTTTCAAAGGACCGCCTGCCCCGGCTGGATAAGCAGGCCGCAGCGCTGTTGGAGGAATGTGGTGAACAAATGTGGCTGAAGAAGGACCCATAACCCTCGACAAAATCGGGTTGCGGGGGTGCACCTTCGAATCCATCGCTTTATTGGTCTTCCGTCCGCTTCAAATCCGTTAGAGATGCTATCTTGATTTTAATTCCAGTCCATGGTGTAATTCGATTACTCGACACTTCACAAAAGGATCCGCATGGAGGAGCCGCTTGATTACCGTCCCTTCATCCGTCCGAAGAAGCAGCTCGGAAAAATCGGATCATCGCCTCCTCCGCTTTGTATACCACACGGCCGGCTACGGGCCGGAAGGAAAATCAAACGGCTTGGTGCATCGGCGCATCTTCCTGACAAACTCAACGTCCCGGGGGGATCTCACTTTGAAGAACAAAATCAACTATGAACAAATCATCGAAATTGCAAGTTACGGCATACTTATCGCAATCGTCGTCTTCTGGAACTTTTTTTCAAACCTGTTCCCGATCAAGTTGGAGCAGGTGATCAGCATCCTGATCGGTCTGATTGCAGCGACCAACATCGCCTGGACCCGCAAATTCAACAAGATGGAGAAAAAAATCGATCCGCTGAAAACCTCGGAAATGCTCGTTTATCCAGACCTTCAGAGCGCGTTCAACGCCATTCTCTCGAAAAAAAAACGGATCAAGACACTCAGAACCTACTCCAATTCATCCAACATCATCCAAACGTTTATCCGGCCCAACAACATCATCATCGATCATTGCAAGGTGATGTTCCGAAATCTTCCTCCGCAAGAAGAGGCTGAAAACAAACGGTATGCCCTCGAATTGGAGAATATCCTGCAGCGGTGGCGCAACCTGGAAAAGGCGGGACAGATCAAAAAACTGGAGGCATCGCTATTTGTTGACCGAATACCAAGTCATTTTTGATGATGACTACATGATTTTGGGGATTTACCACCCCGAACCTTCCGATCCCTCTTCCGTTGTCATCAAATCCTCTCCTCTCGTCATCACCACCGAACTGAAGGAAGGCAAAAAAATTATCCAAACCTATATCGAACGCTTTGATGCGATGTTTAAAGAGGAGGGGAAAAAACAAAACCCGCAAGGCGCATCCAAGTAGCAGGGGATCGCCGATGCCTTTTCTTCGTCACTACTGCTTTTGACGGCAGGCCGTTCCGAGCCCGAAAAGGCGGACGCCCTGACAGCCAAAGAGAAAATCCTCCCACGCTGCCGGGAGGATTTCTCGTCCGCAAAAACAGTACGAAAGTTCCCCTTGCAAAACTCCCGCCGAGGAAAAGCGAAGATCCGAACCGGAAAATCGGCGGTGGGCGGGATTCGCTCTGCTCCGCGGAAAAAATCAGACCGCCAAGGCGCGGTCCAAAGCGGAAAAGGTCACTTTTGAAGCCAAACCTCCAGGCTGATTGCACTTTCATGAATATCGCAGGTCTTGAATCGACTCTTCGAGACCAATTGCTCGAAGGCCTCTTTGGTATAGGCGCGTTTGATGAGCATGAACTGGAAGGCCCATCGGGTCATGAGCCTGTTAAATCCGCTCAGCCCCAAATCTTCCCTCACATGCTTTTCGACGGCTTCCCGGGAAACATCCCCCCGCAAATCCAGGATCAGCGCCCTGCCCCCGGATTTCAACACCCGGTGCATCTCATTCAGGGCTGTAACCGGCCGGGAAAAGTTTTTGAAGGCCGCCCGGCACACGATGAAATCAAAGGCGTTTTCCTCAAAGGGCATTCGGGAGGCGTCCCCGCAGCGGAAGTCGATATTCACTCCCGCCTCCCGGGCGTTCTTCCGGGCGATTTCCACAAACGTCTCGCTGATATCCAAGCCGGTGATGCGAAAATTCCCGAGCTTCGCCAACTCGATGGACAAGTATCCCGGTCCCGGGGCCAGTTCGAGGATCTCCTCCCCGCCCGACAGCCTTTCCGCAACCTTTTGGGCGTCCTTTCGGTATTCTTCGATGCTCTTCCGGGTGTTTCGGGCATACCACGTGGCGATCACGCCGTCCATGCCGATTCCTTTGTACCCCTTCGGGGCCTTTGCGGCCATATGCGATTCCTCCTTTTGCCGCGCCTGCCTGAACAGGCGTCGGTGTCTGCGTCATCATCCCTCCTCGGCGTCGGCAAAGCTCCGGAGCCATTCCTCGTCCCAGGCGATCCGGCCGGATCGCAAATCGTCGATCAGGGATCGGACCCACTTCACCTCCGTCTCCAGCATGGAGTGCAGATATTCAATCTCCAACAGAAACAGCCGGGGTAAATCCGCTGCCTCCTGATGAAGGATTGAATCGAGGCGGGACAACTTTTCAGCGAGGGCAGCCTCCCGCTCCTCCAGGCGGTGGAGCACATCGTCGCTCTCCAGCAGGGGGATGAGGGAGAGGGCCGCCGGAAATTCGGGAAACTCCGCCTTCGGCGTCGCAAGCATGTCCCGTAACCATTCCCGGGCCGTTTGAAGTCCCTTTTCGGTCAACTCATAAACGGTCCGCTCCGGCCGGTTCTCTTCTCGGGAGGTCTCCTTGACCGCGATCAGTCCGTTCCGAAGCAGCCGTTGGATGGTTTGATAGAGGCTGGCCCTGCGCTGTACATTGATGACCAGATCCTTGCCGCGCTCCTTGATCAGCTGCTGCATCCGGTAAGGATGCATGGGTTCCTCTGCAAGGAGCACCAGGATCGCTAAAGCCAAGGGTGATCGTTGAAAAGTCCGTGCCATAGTCTTTATTTTACTAATCATTTTATGTCTATGCAAGGGAGAAAAAAATCATCC
>JAJYSD010000002.1 GCA_021793745.1 Bacillota bacterium | reverse complement strand
TTGTCGGAGTGATGTCGGCTGTGAAATCCATCTCCTCCACCCTGATCGCTTTCGTCAGCACGGGGATCTCCGCCATACACCCGCTTTCCGGCCCCCGCGGACGGGAACGGGAGGCCTTGGTCATGGGCTATTCTCCCGATCCCATTCACAAACAAAGGAATCCGTTGCTCCGACAGAGCGAGCTCCACCCGCTTTCCGCCATCGGGCCCCTTCTCCACCGTCATGTCCTCCCGCACCGAGCGCAACAGGGCATTCGCGATGAAGCGCGCCGCTTTTGGAGGCCCTTCCTTTCCCTTCTCCCCTTTCGGATGTTCCAGCCATCGATAGATCTCCTCGTCGCCCTCTTTGAAGATCACTTTCCCGTCCTGCCAGAATACCTGCCGCACCCGGCCCTTGGCTCCTTCGGTCCCGTCCTGGAAAACAGCTTCCACGTTTCCGGCTTTCATCTCCTTGTTCAGTTTCACCTTCGCGCGACCGGAAAACACCTTTTTTCCATGGTCGGTGATGCGGACGTCCACATCGGCCGTCAGGCTCTTCGCCCCTTTCGTCCTTTCCAATGCCGCTTTGTAAACTTCATAACCCGCCGCACTTGCCGAAGCGGAAAAAACGCTGACAGAGAACATCACGAATCCGACGGCCAAAACGGCACCCGCCGCCAACCATTTTTTTCGCATGGGAACCCCTCTCCTTCCATGTCGATGGCTTCGTCTTTTCCCCTGTGCGAGGATGTCAAATCCTCCTGTCCCCATCATAAGGCCCGTGTCTTAAACCCCCCTAAATCAATTCGAAAGAAATTATAAAAAAAACCGGCAGAACCATCCGCCGGTGAAAACGGGCCCTGCCGCAGGCCGACTGTCATCAAAGAAGGGAAGAAGGGCATAGGCTTGTATCAGGAAGATGAAAATCATCGGGAAAGAAGGGGCCGCGCTTGACCAAGCAAACATTTCTTCGGGGTACCCTCGTTCTCGTCGGAGCGGGCTTCGTCACCAAAATCCTGGGATTCGCCTATCGGATCGTCCTTTCGCGAATGATCGGCGACGAGGGCATGGGTTTGTTTCAGATGGCCTATCCGATCCTGCTCTTTACCATCACCCTGACCACGGCGGGCCTTCCCGTGGCCATCTCCAAATTGGTGTCGGAAGCCGAAGCAAAGGGAGATGAACGGCAAATCCGCAACCTGCTGATCGTCGCCACGGTTATCGTGACGATGACGGGGATTTTGTTTACGGTTTTAATGATTCTGCTGGCACCGGTGATCGCCAACACCCTGTTGACGGATGAACGGGCCCTCTATCCGCTGCTGGGGGCGGCACCGATCATCCCGATCGTGGCCGTCTCCTCGATTTTCCGGGGATATTTCCAGGGAAGGCAGCGCATGAGTCCCTACGCCTTTTCCCAAATCGGCGAACAAATCGTCCGCATTTTCACGGTTTTAATTCTGGCCCAACTGTTGCTGCCCTACGGGATCGAATACGCCTCCGCCGGCGCGATGATCGGCATCATCTGCGGTGAATTCGCCGGTTTGATGATGCTGATCCGTTCCTACCGGAAGGATCCCCGACGACCCGCGCTCCAGTTGCGCGGCCGAAAAAGGGGGGAAAGGGCAGCCTTGTTTCGCCGATTCCAATCGACGCTCCACCGGCTGCTGCGGATCTCCGTTCCGGTCACCGCCAGCCGCCTCTTCGGCTCCCTGGCTTACGCGGTGGAACCGATCATCGTCTCCCAAAGCCTGGCCTTGGCCGGAATCGGAACCGCTACGGCGACGGCCCTGTACGGCCAATTGGAGGGGATGGCGTTTCCGTTGATCGCCTTTCCCTCCTTCATCACCTATGCCCTGTCCGTCTCCCTCGTCCCCGCCGTTTCGGAGGCCGCCGCCCGGGGACGGAGTGTGCTGGTGGAACACCGTCTCAATCAGGCCATTCGCCTCTGTCTCATCGTCGGTGCCCCCTGCGCCGTCCTGATGTTTGTCCTGGCGGAGCCCTTCTCCCTCCTGTTGTACAATGAGCCCGGGGTTGCCCAGATGATGAAAATCCTGGCCCCCTTCGCCATCTTCCTCTACCTGCAGGGACCGCTGGCGGCTGTGTTGCAGGGATTGGACCGGGCGAAGGAATCGATGCACAACTCGATCTTCGGCACAATCATCAAAACCGCGCTGATCTTCCTCCTGGCTTCGCAGCCCCGACTGGGAATTAGCGGAGTGGCGCTGGCCATCAACTGCGGCGTCATCATCGTGACGGTTCTTCATTTCCTGACCATCCTGCGTTACGTCCCCTTCACCCTCCATCTTCGGGAATGGACAAAGCTGGGCGTAGCCGTCACCGGGATGGGCGCCATCATCCACTGGATCTACACCTTTCACGATGCTCCGCTCCTACCCCGGCTGCTCACGGCCCTGACGGCCGGGGGGCTGGTGTACCTGGCATCCCTTTTATTCCTCTCGCTGATCAAAAAAGAGGATGCGTCTCGCCTGCCCATCATCGGCGAATGGCTGGCGAAACTCCTGCCCCGTTAGCGGTCCTTCGAGGAACCCTCCTCCACTTCGTCACGACCATCGAGAAGCAGATGGCCTTGATTATCCATGATGGCGAGAAAAATCTCTTCGACACCGCGGTATCCCTGACGTCGGACCTCCTGCTCCAGCCAGCGGCGGCTTCGCCCGATCCGCCGCAATCCCTTCTCCTGCACCTGGCCCTCGATGATCAGATAGACAGGAAGTTTGGAGGACTGAATCCGTTCGGGCGGAAAAAGATCTTCCTTGGATACCGCCTTTTTTTCCTCTTTGGGGAAGACGCTCAACTTCCCCGACGTTTCCAGAATGGCGAACTCCACATCGGCGATGTTGTCGATGTTCTTTTCCCGAAGCTGCGCCATCAAATCATCGAGATTGTATCGATTTCGGGCCATCTCCTTCTCCCGGATCTTGCCGTCTTCGATCAACACCGCGGGCTTGCCGTCGACGAGGTGTCGAACCGTCTGATTTTTCAAGGATAAGTAGGATAGCGCGATTTGCGTCACCATCAGCGTGACGATGGGCAGAATTCCCTGGATCATCGGCTGATCCCCGTTTTCGATGGAAATCACCGCCAGATCGGCGATCATGATGGAAACGACCAAGTCAAAGACGGACAGCTTCCCGATCTCCCGCTTTCCCATCAGGCGCATGACCATCAATATAAAAAAATAGATAAACAGAGTTCGAAAAAACAACTCAATCGATTCCATCATTCTCGCACCCCTTTTCCCAAACTGCATCCGTTAGTCTGGCCCGTCCCCGACCGGTTTACCCGCCGCATAAAGGAGGCCGTCCGAACATAGGATGTACAAACGCTTTCGGGAGGGGGTTTCGTTGAAACCATCGTCATCGGAATCGACGCCGAAACGGAGCGGGTCGCCGCTGCTTGTCGGATTGGTGGCCGTGTGGGGGTTGGTGCTTCTCGGATCATTGCTCGCAGCGCTCCTCTTGCAATACGCTTCGGTCAATGAAGACTACATGCCCTATTTCACCTTTGTGATCAACGGAATCGCGCTTCTAGGGGGCGGGTGGATCAGCGGCCGGAGCTCCGGCAAAAAGGGTTGGCTGTACGGCGGATCGGTCGGTTGTCTCTATGCCTTGATCGTCATCCTCATCGGGTTTTTGGCCTTCGATGCCTCCATGCAGATCCACCCCCTGATCTTTGCCGCAGGTGCCTTCTCCCTCGGCGCCCTCGGGGGAATTTTCGGCGTCAATGCCCGCGGAACCGATTAGCAAGCGCTCCGATACAAGAGATCACGCCGAAAAACCCCCCATCTGCCCGGTAGAATCCTTCCGGCACTCCTTAAACGCTGTGGTCACCTTTCCCCGGATCAAAGGACGGTAAAAATGGAGAAATACGAGTTTACCGATGTTCCCCGGATGGAATAAAATGAAGAGAGTCGCCTTCGGAAGACTCCCTCCGGGGCATTTCTTTTGCGTGGATACCGGATGTGGGAGGGTTTTTCGTGTTTCAATCCCCTGTTTCGATACTGATCACAGGTCTTGTCACCCTTTTTCTCGTCCTGATCTTCACATTGAAAAAAAATCCCCTGACCGTCGTCGCCCAACTCGGGAAAGATCTGATCAAAAGCCGGGTCCTCCTTGCTCATGTTGTCGGGGCTCTGCTGATCCTCCTGTTCAATAAATTGGAGCTGATGGTGGAAGCGCATCTTTCCACGACGGATTTTACTCCATACATATACTTGTTTGAAGGAAACATCACTCCTTTGCTTCAAGAGTGGTTGAATCACGATCTGCTCACCTACGTGACAACCTTCTTTTATGTGATCATTTTCACCGTCATGATGTTCGCGTCCCTGTTTGTCTACCACCATGAGCAGGACCGGAGATCCCTCTATGCATTGCTTTACGGACTGGGCCTCAACTACGTCATCGCCATCCCTTTTTTTCTGTTTGTACCGGTCAATGAGACCTGGTACATCCATCCCGATGTTTCGCCCCTGTATCTGACGGCATACCCGCTTTTTGAGGAGCAGTATCGCTTTTTTTCCGGTTTGGACAACTCCTTTCCCAGCCTTCACACCTCGATTTCCTTGACCCTGGCGACGATCGCCCTTCGGTCCCGCAATGTCCGCTTTGCATGGTTCAGCGCCGTTTCCACGGCCGTTATCCTGTTTTCAGTCATTTACCTGGGAATTCACTGGTATGCCGATGTGATCGCCGGGATCATGCTGGCCTCGATCACCACCCGTCTGGCCTATCGGCTGAGCGAATATCCGCTGGGAACGCGCCAACTGGTCCTCGCACCCCCGAGCAAGGCCCGCACGGAACACTCCTCCTATTGAATCGGAACAAAAAAAGGGACCCGCAAAGGGTCCCGGGGCGAATGCCCTATGTATCCACGGTCAATCTTTCTTCTCGTCAGCCCCGTCTTCCTGATTGATCACCGCATTCACCGCCGTTCGTTCGAAGACCAGGCGGGTATTATCACTCACCTTCAAAGTCACGCGCTCTTCCGTCAAATCGGTGATCGTTCCGTGCAATCCCCCGATCGTGATCACCTTGTCTCCCTTCTTCAGGGATTGCAACATGGCGTTCCGTTCCTTTTGCCTTTTTTGTTGCGGACGGATCAGAAGGAACCAGAAAATGACAAGAACCAGGATGAAGGGAAGCAACTGGGCCAAAAAAGCGTTATTCAAGGATCTTCCTCCTTTTCAAATTCGATTTTTAACACCGATAGAGTGGGGATTTCATCCTTTCCCGTTCAGAAGGACTTGACCGGGTCCGGGCCGTAATATCGGGCGAAAAACTGATCCCGAAAATCGAGCAGTCGATCCTCCCGGATCGCTTTCCGGACCCCATCCATTAATCGGGTCAAAAAATACAGATTGTGATAGGTGGTCAAACGGAGACCGAAGGTCTCATCGGCTTTGATGAGATGGCGAATATAAGCCCGCGTGTAATGACGGCAGGTGTAACAATCGCACTCGGGATCCAGGGGTGAAAAATCCCGGGCGTAACGGGCATTTCTCACCACCAACCGTCCCCGGCTCGTCATAGTGGTGCCGTTGCGGGCGATCCGGGTGGGAAGAACGCAGTCAAACATATCGATGCCCCGGATAACTCCTTCGATCAAGGCGTCGGGGGATCCGACTCCCATCAGGTAACGGGGTTTGTCCGCCGGGAGCAGCGGCGTGGTGTGAGAGAGGATCTCGTACATCAATTCCTTGGGCTCCCCCACGCTCAGCCCGCCCACGGCATAGCCCGGAAAATCCATCGATACCAGCTGTTTGGCGCTCTGTTCCCGCAGGTCACGGTACATTCCGCCCTGAACAATCCCAAACAAGGCCTGATCTTCCGGACGCCGATGGGCCTTCAGGCAGCGTTCCGCCCAGCGGGTCGTCCGTTCCAGAGAATCCCGGACATATTCCCGTTCCGCGGGATAGGGCGGGCATTCGTCGAAGGCCATGATCATATCGGCGCCCAGGGCGTTTTGGACCTCGATCGATTTCTCAGGACTGAGGAACAGCGGTTCACCGCTGATATGGGACCGGAAGGAGACCCCTTCCTCCGTAATCTTGCGGAGGGGACCGAGACTGAACACCTGGAACCCGCCGCTGTCGGTCAGGATCCCGCGATCCCAGTTCATAAAGCGGTGCAACCCCCCTGCCTCCCGGATGATCTCGTGACCCGGACGGAGGTAGAGATGGTACGTATTGCTCAGGATGATCCCGCTCCCGATCTCCTTCAACTCCTCCGGGCTCATCGTCTTGACGGTGGCCTGGGTGCCTACCGGCATGAACACAGGGGTTTCAAAGGTTCCGTGAGGGGTATGGAGCCGTCCCAAACGGGCTCCGGATTGTTTGCACACCTTGATCAACTCATAACGAACAGCCAAGAACCGCGCCTCCCACTTGTACCATTATACCTTACATAACCACCGGGTTAAACCTGTTGTGACAGACATTTTGGACATTATCCCGCTACAGGATCAGCATGGCATCGCCAAAGCTGAAAAAACGATATCTTCGGTTCACCGCCTCTCGGTAGGCGTCCAATATTTGCTGACGTGAGGCAAAGGCGCTCACCAGCATCAGAAGCGTCGAACGGGGCAGGTGAAAGTTGGTGATCAGCGCATCCACCGCGCGGAACCGATACCCCGGGTAGATGAATATATCGGTCCAACCCCGGGACGGGACAATCTCCCCATGCATACCGGCCACACTTTCCAGGGTGCGGACCGAAGTGGTTCCGACGGCCACCACGCGTCCACCCTGCGACCGGGCGGCTCGAATTCGTTCGGCAGCCTCCTCACCCACTTCGTAGTATTCCGCATGCATCCGGTGATCCTCCACCCGTTCGGCGGTGACGGGGCGAAAAGTCCCCAGCCCCACGTGCAGGGTGATCGCTGCGATGTCCACTCCTCGGGCGCGGAGGGCCTCCAACAATTCCGGTGTAAAGTGCAGACCGGCCGTCGGCGCCGCCGCTGAACCCACCGCCCGCGCGTAAACCGTCTGGTACCGCTCGGGATCCCCGAGGCGCCTACGGATATAAGGGGGAAGGGGCATTTCACCCAGCCGTTCCAACAGCGCCTCCAGATCCTCCGCCTCATAAAGGAGACGGACGATCCGTCCCCCGGCCACATCGGATTCCCCCTCCACGACAGCCTGGAGCTCCCCGTTGCCAAACCGAATCGCATGGCCCGGTTTGAGCCGCCGGGCCGGCTTGGCCAAAACCTCCCAGCGATCGTCCCCCAATGGCTTTAACAGCAGGATTTCAACGCGACCGCCGGTCGCCTTTTTGGTCCCGATCAACCGGGCAGGGCGAACCCGAGTATCGTTGATAACCAAGACATCCTTCGGCCGCAGATATTCCGTCAGATCGGAAAAGCTCCGGTGCTCCAATTTCCCGGTCTCTCTGTGCAAAACCATCAGTCGAGAAGCGGAACGGTGGGGCAAAGGCGACTGGGCGATCAACTCCTCGGGCAAATGAAAATCAAACTGTGATACATCCATGCATCCAACCTCTTCCCGTCATCGAGGGCAAACAAAAAAACCGCCCCCGGAAGCGATCTCGATCAGCTGGTGCTGCCCATCGGCAGTCATTCCGCTTACCGGTTGCCGAAAAAGCGGATCAGATAAAGCACCAGAGAAAGCACGACGCTAAGGAGTAAGCTTGTGACGATGGGGAAGTAGAAACGGAAATTCTCCTTTTCAATCACGATATCCCCCGGCAGGCGGCCGAGATGAAGCCAACGGCCGCCCACCTGCCACAGTAAACCGATCACCAGCAGAACGGCTCCGGTGATGATCAGGAGTTTCGGAAACTGATTCATCGCGGCATCTCCATCCCGAAATGTTGATAGCACCGGGGAGTCACCACGCGGCCGCGGGGTGTCCGCTCCAAAAAACCGATCTGCATCAGATAAGGTTCATACACATCCTCTACCGTCTGAGCTTCTTCCCCGATGGTAGCGGCAATCGTCTCCAGTCCGACCGGACCCCCGCGAAACTTTTCCATGATGGAGACCAACAGCTTGTGGTCCACCTGGTCCAGTCCCATTTTATCCACCTGGATGCGGTCCAATGCGTCCCGAGCCGCTTCCAGAGTGATCACATCCTCGCCCCGGACCTGGACAAAGTCGCGCACCCGTTTCAGCAGCCGGTTGGACACGCGGGGAGTGCCCCGGGAGCGAAGGGCAATTTCCCGGGCCCCGTCCGGCCGGATGGACATGCCGAGCAGCTCGGCGGTTCTGCAGACGATCTGCGTCAGTTCCTCCACCGTGTAATATTCCAGGCGACAAACCACGCCAAAACGATCCCGGAGAGGAGAGGATAGGGAGCCCGCCCGGGTCGTCGCTCCCACCAGGGTAAAGGGGGGCAAATCCAAGCGAATCGATCGGGCGCTGGGACCCTTGCCGATGACAATATCCAGGGCGAAATCCTCCATCGCCGGGTACAGGACCTCTTCCACCGACCGATTCAAACGGTGAATTTCATCGATAAACAAAAGATCCCCCGGCTGCAGATTGGTCAAGATCGCCGCCAAATCCCCGGGCCGCTCAATGGCGGGACCGGAAGTGGTCCGGATCTGAACGCCCAGTTCATTGGCGATGATGGTGGATAGCGTCGTTTTTCCCAGACCGGGAGGACCGTGCAGAAGGACGTGATCCAGGGCTTCCCTCCGCATCTTGGCCGCCTCTATGTACACCTTCAGGTTTTCCTTCACCCGGGATTGGCCGATGTACTCGTGCAGGTATCGGGGCCGCAGGCTGACCTCCACCGATGCGTCTTCCTCCGATTGGCGGGCGGAGATGATCCGTTCCTCCACACTACATCCCCCCTCCCGATCGCTTCACGGATACCTGGAGCGCCTGACGGATCCACTCATCGAGGGCCGGCTCGCCGTCCAGCTGTTTTCGCGCTTCCCGAACGGCCTGGCTCGCTTCTTTCTCATTATATCCCAGGGCTATCAACGCTTCAATCGCTTCCGCTGCCGCACCGGAAGCGATCCCAACCGGGGTGACCGGAGCCGCCACCGGTTGGGCGGCGGGTATATCAAACTCCTTGAGCTTGTCCTTCAAATCGAGAATGATGCGTTGGGCGGTCTTCTTGCCGATCCCCGGGAGGCGGGTCAAAAAATGAATATCCTCCCCCCGGATGGCGCTCACCACCTCGCCGACCGATCCCCGGGTGAGGATGGTCAGCCCCACCTTGGGTCCAATCCCCGATACCTCCAGCAGCAGGGAAAACAGGTCCCGCTCAATCCGTTCGGAAAAGCCGTACAGCGTCCATCCCTCGTCCCGGACGACCGGATGCGTGTACAGGCGGATGCGCTTTCCCTCTTCCCAGAGGTAAGGGCGGGGAGACATCACCCGATAGCCGATTCCCCCTTCCCGGATCACCACATAATCGGGACCGGCATAGGCGACCTCGCCCTCCACAAATTCGATCACACCCACTCTCCTCCTTCCATCCGGGCCAACCCGGTCGAAGAATGGGCTTGACAGATGGCGACCGCCAGGGCATCCGCCGCATCATCCGGTTTCGGGACCTTCGATAAGGATAAAAGCAGGCGAACCATCTCCTGCACCTGTCTTTTTTCCGCCTGCCCGTACCCTACCACAGCCATTTTCACCTGCAGCGGCGTATATTCGGTCACCGGCACCCCCGCTTCCTCGGAGGCCAGCAAAATGACGCCCCTCGCCTGACCGACCGTAAAGGCAGTGGTCACATTGCGATTAAAAAAGAGCTTCTCCACCGCCACCACGTCCGGGTTGTGCTGCTGAAAAAGATGCCTTGCCTCATCATAAATCCGCTTCAATCGGGCCGGAACGGACAGGGAAGCTTCCGTCCGGATACAGCCGTAATCCAGGGGAATCAAACGATTTCCCCGCTGTTCCAGCACACCGTAACCAGCGATGGCGATGCCGGGGTCGATCCCGATGATTTTCACACCTTTTCCTCCTCGAGTGCGAACGCGCATTCTCTCTACGATTATAGCACAATTTTCCTTGGACGGCGGGATTCACTCCATCAGTTACGGGCCGCACCGATCGTTCTGGGTTCCTCCGATTCCTCGTAGGCGGGGATCCCCAGCAGCTCCGGGACGGTCACCATCGTATAACCCTGCTTTTTCAAATCGGCGATGATCTGGGGAAGGGCGGCCACCGTGTTGTCCAGGTTCCTGCCGGCGGTATGCTGAAGGATCACGGACCCCGGCCCGGCCTGCTGGCGCACCGTTTGGATAATTTGATCGGAAGATCTGCCGTCCCAATCCCTCGTATCGACATTCCAATGGACGATCGTCATGCCTTCCTCGGCAATCAGCCGCTCCACACGTTGGCTCAGACTTCCGTAGGGCGCCCGGAACAACACCGGCGAGCGTCCCGTGATCTCCCAAATCACCCGATTGGTCCTCTCGATTTCCTGCTTCACCTGCTCATCCCTTAATCGGGGCAGATTGGGGTGATTCCACGTATGGTTGGCCACCACATGGCCCTCCCTTACCATCCGGCGAACCAGGTCCGGCCGCTGCTCCGCCATCCGTCCGACGAGGAAAAAGGTGGCTCTCACCTTTTCCCGCTTCAGGATATCCAAAATGCGGGCGGTATACCTCCAATCCGGACCATCGTCAAAGGTCAGGGCCACCCGCTTTTGATCGCTGGGTCCTTGATAGTAAAGCACCGGACGCTTCTGTTCGTCCCGGTCCACGGGGGCTTTTGAAGGCTTCTTTTGTTCAGGTTCCCTTTGGCGATCGTTTTCCGTTTTCCTTTGGCGCTGTTTTTTCTCGTTTTCATCTTTCTTTTCCGTGGGGCTGGACTCGATTTCACTCATCAGCGTTTGCGAATCCAGCAGCTTCAACTTTTTCTCGATCATCCCCCTCCGGTCGGACAAATCCGGCGCACCGCTCGCCCTCGGATCTTCCAATGGCACCGGTCCGACCACCCACCAACACAACAGAAAAACAATCACCCACACAGCCTTTCTCACCGGTCCTCTCCTCCCCTTTTCCTTCAATACATCGATCCTTCGAAAAGCGGTTCCTCCCTCTCGAGGAAGGAACAATCTGTTGTGTTGTATGTGGGGGTTAGTCCCCGCTCACTTTCCCCCGGGACACGGCTCCCGGCATTCTATTATTCTACTACATTTCCCGCGTTTATTGATGGAGGAAGAGAGGTTTACCGGGATTGCCGTGCAGCCTCTCCTTTGAACCTCGGAGAGAAAGACAAGGGGTTTTCGTTTCTCCCGTTGACACTTTCTCACCCATTGAATAAAATGGGGTTAAAGTTGTACTAGGCCAACATAACTGCTCATAGACAACATTTTGGCCTGCGGCAAGATCCTTGGGAGTTTGGACTACACGTCGGCTTTGAAAATAAACCCGCGACGGGGGGATATCCATGCTCAAAACGGAGCTGAAGCGAACAACCCGTACCCTGTGGGAATTGAGTCCGAAACAATCGGCCTATGTCCTCGACGTCGGTGGAGATCAGGAAATGCGGCGCCACCTGTTGGATCTCGGATTTGTCCCCGGTTCACAGGTGACCGCCATCCGCCGAAGCCCCTTCGGCGACCCCACCGTATACGAGGTTCGCGGAACGATGATCGCCCTGCGCAAGGAACAAGCTTCTCAAATCCGCATCACCGGTTTGGATCGCAGCCGGTAAAAAGGAGGAAATCACAATGGAGTATGAATGTTGTGCATCCGCACAGCCCTGGGTCCAATTCGGCGTAGAGCATTCCGATGGACCGATCATCGCCCTGGCAGGCAATCCCAACGTCGGTAAAACGACCATTTTTAACGCCTTGACCGGTATGCGGCAGCACACGGGGAACTGGCCCGGGAAAACCGTGAAGCAGGCACGGGGATCCTATTTGTACCGGTCGATCCGGTTCACGGTGGTGGACCTGCCGGGAACCTTTTCCCTTCTCTCCCATTCCAGCGATGAACAGGTCGCACGGGATTTTTTGGTGTTCGGACGTCCCTCCGCCACCATCATCGTCGTGGACGCCACCCGTTTGGAACGGAATTTAAACCTGGCGTTGCAGGTACTGGAAATTACGGACAGGGCCGTCGTCGCTCTCAACATGATCGATGAAGCCCGGAACAAGATGGAGATCGACGTCGAGCAACTCCAAAAGGAATTGGGCGTTCCGGTGGTCCCTACGGTGGCCAGGAGGAAAAAGGGCCTGGATAAGCTCATGCAAACCGTGTACGAACTGACCTGCGAGGGGCTTCCCACCTCCCCCCTGCGCCTCACCTATCCCCGTCACATCGAAGAGGCGGTGCAACGGGTGGAGCCGCTGCTCAAGGAGGAACTCCCTCCCTGGGTGAATGCTCGTTGGCTGGCCCTGAGACTGGTCGAAGGGGACGTCTCTTCCCTCCGCTCCCTGGCCCGGTATGCGGCGCCCGCGGAAAAAGGGGTGACCGCCCTATGAAGCTGTCGGAACGGTTAAAGGACGATCCGTGGCTTTTCCGCATCGCAAGTCGCGCGGAGGGAGCCCTGGATTCCGCAGGACCTGCGGAGCGAAGAAAGGCGATCAACACCGAAATCGTCAGCCTGACCTATGAAAAGGCGGAACAGATCGCCCGGGCCGTCGTCAAACCCCTTCCGGGAAAAAATCGCGATCTCACCCTGCGGCTGGACGATCTGCTCACCTCCCGCTGGTTTGGACTTCCGATCATGCTCCTGGGCCTCGGCCTCATCTTCTGGATGACCATCGTGGGGGCCAACGTACCGGGAGAATATCTGTCCGTCGCCCTGTTCTGGATCGGAGACCAGTTGAGCCGCCTGTTTCAGTGGGCGGGAGCACCCGACTGGCTTCACGGGTTTTTGGTGGAAGGGGTGTATCGGGGAATGGCCTGGGTCGTTTCCGTCATGCTGCCCCCCATGGCGATCTTCTTCCCCATTTTCACCCTGTTGGAGGATGCCGGCTACCTCCCCCGGGTGGCCTTCAACATGGACCGGCTGTTTAAGGCGGCGGGAGCCCACGGAAAACAAGCGTTGACGATGGCAATGGGATTTGGATGCAATGCCGCCGCCATCGTCTCGACGCGGATCATCGAATCGCCGCGGGAACGGATGATCGCCATCTTGACCAACAACTTCGTCCCCTGCAACGGCCGCTGGCCGATCCTGATCACCCTGTCCATCCTGTTTGTCGGAGGAGCGGTGGCAGCGGGTTGGGGGACGGCTGCATCGACGGCCGTCGTAGTGGGATTTGTACTGATCGGCGTGATGGTCACCTTAGCCGTTTCCTGGGGACTCTCCAGGACGATGCTCAAGGGGATCCCTTCCTCCTTCACCCTGGAGCTCCCCCCTTATCGCCGGCCCCAGGTGGGACGGACCATTATCCGCTCCATCCATGATCGGACCCTCTACGTTCTCTGGCGGGCCGTCCGCATGGCCGCACCCGCCGGTGCAATCACCTGGCTGATGGCCAATATCACCGTGGACGGCACATCCCTGCTGGCCATGACCGCCGGATGGCTGGATCCCTTCGGCCGTTCCCTCGGAATGGACGGGATGATCCTGCTCGCCTTCATCCTGGGGCTTCCGGCCAACGAAATCGTCCTGCCCATTCTGATCATGGGTTACGTCTCCGCCGGGACCATGATCGAACTGGACAGCCTGGCCGCTCTGAAACACCTGCTGGTGGATCAACACGGCTGGACCTGGGTGACCGCCCTGAACGTGATGCTGTTCTCGCTGCTGCACTATCCCTGCGGCACCACGCTCCAGGTGATCTACGGGGAGACGAAGAGCATCAAGTGGACCGCCGTCGCCGCCCTGTTGCCCCTCTCCATCGCCGTGGGCGTCACCTTTACCGTCAACCAGTTGGTTCAATGGATGGGTTGGGTGTGATCCCCTTCGTCTGCAACCCGACGAACCCCCTCAAGGGAAGACCCTTGAGGGGGTTTTGGCCTCCGCCGCATGAACTCGGGCAGCAGGGCGATCTTGACAACCCCGTTATTTGCGGTCTATTCTGAAATTGACTTTAAGCCCTTTGCCCCGGATCGTCCCCCTTCCGGATGACACCTTAGCGGAGAAAGGAGCGGTAACCGTGGACAGAGTGGAAACGCTTCTCCAGCAGTGGCTCCGGCACCGAAACGTTCTTCACGATTTGCTGGAAGAAATCGACGACAAACATGTGCAGTACAAGCCCTGGGAAAACGCCTTTTCCCTCGGCTCCCTCGCGATCCATATCGCCTCCTCCTCGGATTTTTTCGTACAGGCTGTAAAAGACGGGGAGTTTCCTTCCGGCTCCGAGCCCCCTTCCTTCGAAACGATGGAGGAGATCCGGAACTTTGTGCGCGAGTGTACCCAAAAAACGCGATCAAACTTTGAGGCCCTGACGGACCGTCACTTGGATCAGACGGTGCCCTGGGGATCCAATCGAGCAACCGGAGAATTCTGGTTGCATGCGATGCGGGACCATGAAATCCATCACAAAGGGCAGTTATTCCTCTACGCCCGGATGGTCGGCGTGGAAAAGCTGCCGTTCTTTACCGCTCAACCGCCGAAAAAATAAGCTTTCAACCGCCCTCCATTTTGCAACGCGAAAAAAAGGCTCATCGGGCATCGGTCCCGATGAGCCTTTGTGGCCTTTACATCCCCTGGCTGAGCTTCTCCATCTCCTCTTCATCGATATCGAAGTTGGAGTGGATGTTCTGTACGTCATCGTGATCCTCCAAGGCCTCGAGGAGGATGAGCATTTTGGAAGCATCCTCCCCGGTCAAGGAGACCGTATTTTGCGGAACCATGGTCACCTCCGCCGTCGTAAAGGTGAACCCGTTTTCCTCAAGGGCCTGCTTCACCGCTTCAAAGTTTTCCGGAGAAGTGGTAATTTCGTAGGAATCTCCGGACACCTCGAAGTCCTCCGCTCCCGCCTCTAGTGCGATCATCAGCATTTCGTCCTCTTCGGCGTCCGTGCTGTTCCGGTCGATGGTAAGAATCCCCTTCCGATCGAACATCCAGGCCACGCAGCCGGCTTCCCCGAGGCTTCCACCCTTCTTGGAGAAGATGTAACGCATATCGGCGGCGGTGCGATTCCGATTATCCGTCAGGGCCTCCACCATCACCGCAACGCCACCCGGACCGTATCCCTCATAGGTCACCCGTTCGTAGGCTTCCCCTCCGCCTTCTCCGGTCGCTTTTTTGATGGCCCGCTCAATATTCTCATTCGGCATATTTTGGGACTTCGCCTTGGCGATGGCTAACCGCAACTTTTGGTTGTGATCGGGGTTGCCGCCACCTTCCCGGGCTGCCACAAAGATTTCCCGGGCCAACTTGGCGAATCGCTTTCCCCGCAGGGCATCCTGACGCCCCTTTCGGTGCTGAATGTTTTTCCATTTGGAATGTCCAGCCATCTGCCTCACTCCTCAACCCAAAAGTCTATCTTTGATATCATCGCGATGTTACAGGCCCCAATCCCGCGGATAACGGAAATCGGCACCGATGGTTCGGCCGCTTACTTTGAGGATCACCGGCAAACTTCGCTTATACTGGCTGTTGACGACCCGCCGATGCACGCGCTCGATCAGGTCTCGATCAAACCCCTGCTGCACCAGCCGCTCCGGCGGATAACGACAGTCAACCATGTAATAGAGCAGGCGGTCCACATCCCAATAGGAGAAGCCCAACTCCGCTTCATCCGTCTGGTCCGGCCACAGATCCCCGCTGGGCGGTTTCTTCAGGATCGACTCCGGAACACCCAGGTAGCCGGATAATTGCCAGACCTGGGTCTTATACAGGTCGCCCAGGGGATTGACGGCGGAGGCCATGTCCCCGAACTGCGTGCTGTAACCCAGGAGCAACTCGGTTTTGTTGCTGGTTCCGATCACCAGGGCCCGACGCTCCGCCGACAAATCGTACAGGATGCTCATCCGCTCCCGGGCCATCTTATTGCCCCGGCGCAGCCGGGACGCTTCGGGAAAGCCCGCGAAGTAAGCATCGATCTGCGGCGTAATGTCCACCCTGATCGACTCCACCCCGACGGCGTCAATGGCTTTTTGGGCATCCTCCAGACTGGAAGGGCTGCTTTCCCGGTAAGGCATGCAGACGGCCGTCACCGCCTCCGGGCCGAAAGCCCTGGCACATAAATAGAGCGACAAGGCCGAATCGATTCCGCCGGAAACCCCGAGGATCACCCTTTGGAAGCCGGCTTTCCCCACTTCCTCCCGAAGGGCCCGGGTTAACAGCTCCACGGTCAGCTCCTCATTCAGCCGCAGATAGGGCGCCTGAGCCAGGAACTCCTCCATCGGTTTCACGGGTGGTCCCCTCCTTCGAACCGTCGCTTCAGGATCCGTTCGAGCTCCCGTGCGGTCAGCTCCAGATCTTCGTCGCGCATCAGCGGCATCCGATAACGGGCGAGACGCACATCCTCCAGGTCCACGTCCACCACCTTCAGCAGAGGTTCAAACCGCTCCCCTCGCTCGAGGATCCGCCCGAAGGGATCGATCACCATGGAACCACCGAAAAAGGTGACCCCGTCCTCCGTTCCCACCCGATTGGCATACAGGGTGATCGCGCCGTGGAGCATCGAATAATGGGCCAACATGCCGGACCAGCTCTCCTCGGATGCCATCTTCTCCGCACCCATCCCCTTGGCGGCGGCATTGGCAAGGACGATGAGGATCTCCGCCCCATCCTGGACCAGCAGGTAGGGAGCCGAAGTATGCCAAGCATCTTCGCAGATCAAAAGCCCCATGCGGCCGAATCGCGTCTCAAAACTGCGGAAGGAACGGCCCCGGGCAAAGAGGCGGGCCTCTTCATACATGCCGTAGGTCGGCAGATACACCTTGCGATGAACATGCCGGATGGCCCCTTCGCTGGCATAAACCGCCGTGTTGTAAAAGAGATGTCCCGGCCCTTCCTCGACCAAACCGAAAACCAGGTCGAGACGATGCGATTCACGGACCAGCTGCTGAATCGGTTCATCCTGGAGGGAACGGGCCACCTCCAGGGTCAAATCCTTCAATTGATATCCCGTCAGGCTCAGTTCAGGAAACACCAATAAATCCACCTGCTCGGAATCGGCGCGGTGGATCATTTCCCGGTGCAGCTTCAGGTTTTCCTCCACCCGTCCCAATACCGGACGAATTTGAGCCAGTCCCACTCTCATACCCGCTGCCTCCCAGCAACCCCAGGCGCAACCTGTTTTTTACTCATCTTATCATAAGCCCGGTACTCTCACCAACTGCGGGATAGCGGGGGATGCAAAAACGAAAGGAGGGGATTGCTTCGGGATCTCCCGTCAGCAGCCCCTCCGTTTTCGGGCGGAGGCACGCGTTAAAGCCGATGGACCGGGTGCGATTCTCAGGGAGTATCGCGGATCCCCTTCAGAAACTCCCGCCATTGGGAAGTCAGACCGACGAGACGCTTCAAATACGGAATGACGACATTCGGTTGGTATCCCCTTTTTCCTTTGATCACGCCTAGCGTCTCTCGAAAAAACTCGTTGGGAAACCCGAGCATAAGATCGGA
>JAJYSD010000315.1 GCA_021793745.1 Bacillota bacterium | reverse complement strand
GAGGAGGCGATTGCCGAAGGGCTGCGTCGCGTCCGCCCCGCAGGGATGCGATTGGAGACGGTCGTCGCGGAAAATGGGATGCGCATCCTTAACGATGCCTACAATGCCAGCCCCGCTTCAGTCCGTGCCGCCATTGACTGGCTGGTGGATCTGGAGCCGGATAAGAAAAAGTGGGTATTGCTCGGAGACATGGCGGAATTGGGCGCGGAGGAAGAACGCTATCACCGGGAGATCGGCCGATACGCCGTTGAAAAAGGGGTTCGTCGGGTATATACTTTCGGCGACCGGGGACGCTGGATTGCCGAAGGAGCGCAGGAGACCGGGAAAGAGGTCCGGGTGGAACACTTCTCTTCCCTGGAGGATGCCGCGAAAGCGTTGAGGGAGCAGGGAAATGAAGAGGTTATGCTCCTCGTAAAGGCTTCCCGGATGATCCGCCTGGAGCGGGTTGTACAGGATTTAACGAAAAGGGAGTCGTCAGGGTCATGATGGATATCCGGATTATTCTCATCACAATATTGGTGGCGTTTTTCATCGGTGTCTTTTTGGGACCGATGCTGATTCCCATCCTGAAAAGGCTCAAATTTGGTCAAAGCATTCGAGAAGAAGGACCGAAGGCACACATGAAAAAGGCGGGGACCCCAACGATGGGCGGCACCATCATCCTGACGTCCATCGTCTTGACGGCGCTCCCCTTCACCAACTGGATCGAGCTTGAAATGGTGAACGCCGACCTGTTCTTTCTTCTCTTTGCCACCTTGGGTTATGGGATCATCGGTTTTCTGGATGACTACATCAAAGTGGTGATGAAGCGGAACCTGGGACTGACTGCCCGGCAAAAGCTGCTGGGACAGTTGTTTATCGGGATCATTCTCTTTTATGTCCTGTTGAGGGTCCGGGTGATCGAAGGGGATTGGAACGCCATCTCCACGGTGCACATTCCCGGGACCGATTTGGAATTGTGGCTCAACTGGTTGTACCTGCCTCTCTTGATGCTGATGATGATCGGCTCTTCCAATGCGGTCAACTTGACCGACGGCCTGGACGGTCTGTTGGCGGGAACGGCCGCCATCGCTTATGGGGCCTACGCCATCATCGGGTTGGTGCAGAGCAATTATACGGTAGCCATCTTTTCCGCTGCGGTGGTGGGGGCGCTGCTCGGATTTCTCGTGTTCAACGCCCATCCGGCAAAGGTGTTCATGGGGGATACCGGTTCCCTGGCCCTGGGAGGCGGTTTGGCCGCTTTGGCCATCATCACCAAGACGGAGCTGTTGCTTCTGGTGATCGGTGGCGTGTTCGTTCTCGAAGCGCTTTCGGTGATGATTCAGGTAACCTCCTTTAAGCTCCGGGGCAAACGGGTGTTTCGCATGAGCCCGCTTCACCACCACTTTGAGCTGGGCGGTTGGTCCGAGTGGCGCGTCGTCACGACGTTCTGGTTCGTCGGATTCCTCTTCGCCGGACTGGGCATTTATCTGGAGGTGTTCCTCCAATGAGTTCCCCGGTTCGGTGGGACGGTCGTTCCGTCGTCGTCCTCGGAATGGCCAAAAGCGGGATCGCGGCGGCGAAATTGCTCCATTTCCTCGGAGCCAGGGTGACGGTCAATGACCGGAAGCCGCGGTCGGAATATCTGGAAGAGGCGGAGGAATTGGAGCGGATGGGCATCCGGGTGATACTCGGGGGCCATCCGCCAAACCTTTTGGAGGGGGATGTGGATCTCCTCGTCAAAAACCCGGGGATTCCCTACCGGGTTCCTCCCGTCAAGGAGGCATTTCGTCGGGGAATCCCCGTCGTGACCGAGGTGGAGATCGCCGGGCAGATGCTGTCGTCGCCCATCGCAGGCATCACCGGCTCCAACGGGAAGACGACCACCACCTCGCTGGTGGGCCATATGCTGGACACCGGCGGGATCAAAAGTCGGGTGGCGGGCAATATCGGACGCGCCTTGTGCGAGCTGGTCGGTGAAGCGAAGCCGGAGGAATGGCTGGTGGTGGAGCTGAGCAGCTTTCAGTTGAAGGGAACCGAAACGTTCCGTCCCCGGGTCGCCGCCCTCCTCAACATCGTCCCCGCCCACCTGGATTACCACGAGACGATGGACGATTACATCGACGCCAAGATGCGCTTGTTTCAAAACCAGACGGCGGCCGACGTGGCTGTCCTCAACCGGGATTGTCCCGCCGTCCGGGAGGCGCCCTCCCGGCTGAAGTCCGAGGTTTGGTGGTTCAGCCGGCGGTCGGAGGTGTCCCGCGGATCCTTCGTCAAGGATGGGTGGATGATTCTGCGCACGCCCGAGGGAGAGGAATGGAGCCTTCTGTCGGTGGATGAGCTCCCCCTCCCGGGGGTGCACAATCTGGAAAACGCCCTCGCCGCCGCGACGATCGCTTCCGCCTGCGGATGTCCGGAGGAGGGGATCCGGGAAGGGCTTCGAACCTTTCAAGGAGTTCCCCATCGGTTGGAGTATGTCGGAACCGTCGACGGGGTTCGCTATATCAACGATTCCAAGGCGACAAACGCCCAGGCGGCCCTTCGCGCCCTGGAATCCTTTTCGGAACCGGTCGTGTGGATCGCCGGCGGGCTGGACCGGGGGGATGACTTTGCCGAATTGGTTCCCCATCTGGCCCGGCGCGTCAAAGGAATGATCGCCTATGGGGAGTCGGGGCCGCGCCTGTTGAAACGGGCGGAGGAGGCGGGGGTCCCCCGCCGCCAGGCGGTGTCCGATGTGGATGAGGCGGTGGAACAGGCCCGGCGCATGGCCGAGGAGGGGGATGTGGTGCTGTTGTCCCCCGCATGTGCCAGTTGGGATCTTTACACCTCTTTTGAGGAACGGGGCGACATTTTTAAACGGGCGGTGCATAGGTTGGTAAAGAAAGCTTGACCAACCCGTTCCAAGAGGTGAAACGTCCATGTTCAAAGATCGGACGTCTCCGGACTTTGTGATCGTTATCGCGATCCTGCTATTGTTGACGATCGGGGTGATCATGGTATACAGCGCCAGCGCCGCCTACGCCCATCACACGTACGGGGACAGCCTGTATTACGCCAAGAGACAGCTTCTGTTTGCGGCTGTGGGCGTTTTTCTGATGTTCCTCACCGCCCAGGCGGATCCGAAGCTGTTGGTTCGGTGGGCCAAGCCGGGGCTTCTCCTCTGTTTTCTCCTGTTGGTGGTGGTGCTGATTCC
>JAJYSD010000314.1 GCA_021793745.1 Bacillota bacterium | reverse complement strand
CCTCCATCCGACGTACAAGACCCCGTCCAACGCCATCCTGTTGATCGGGGGATTGTCCGTCGTCGCTCCGCTCTTCGGACGGGAGATGCTGGTTTGGCTGGTGGATGCCGGGGGGTTGAACATCGTCCTTTCGTATTTTCTGGTGGCGGTCTCCTTTTTGGTCCTCCGCAAAAAGGAGCCGGCGATGCCCCGTCCGTTTCGGGCGGGAAAGGGCCCCCTGGTGGGAATACTGGCCGTCATCCTCAGCTTGTTTATCGGGGTCCAGTATTTCCCCGGGATGCCCGCTGCGCTCCTGTGGCCCTATGAATGGGTGATGATCCTGGGCTGGTGGATCATCGGGGTGGTGATGCTTTGGCGGATGCGGGGGACGGTTGATCCCTCCCATGAGGATCCGATCTCCTTGGATCGGTGATCGCTTCCGAAGGGGGCTTGAGGCGGCTTCTCAGATATGATTTCGTAAGATTAGGAGGGATGGTTGGATGAAACAATACGGCCTTTACATCGACGGAAAGTGGACAGCCTCGGACAGCCATGAGGCCTTCGAGGTGCTGGACCCGGCAACAAAAGAGGTGGTCGGAAGGGCCGCCGAGGCGACGGCGGAGGATGTGAGGCGGGCGGTGGACGCCGCGCATCAAGCCTTTTCCGATTGGTCTTCCCGAACCGCCAAGGAACGGGCGGCGGTGCTGCACAACTGGCACCGTTTGATGCTGGAACACCTGGATGAACTGGCGGAGGGCATGACCCGGGAACAGGGAAAGCCGCTGGCGGAGGCCCGGGGTGAGGTGCAGTATGCGGCGGATTTTGTCCAGTGGTACGGTGAGGAAGCCAAGCGGGTTTACGGGGAGACGATTCCCGCTTCCTTCACCAACAAGCGGATTTGGGTCCTGCGCCAACCCGTGGGTGTGGTTGCGGCGATCACGCCCTGGAACTTTCCGGCGGCGATGATTACGCGAAAGGTCGCCCCGGCGCTGGCGGCGGGGTGCACCGTGGTGATCAAGCCCGCCGAACAGACGCCCCTTACCGCCTGCCGCTTGGTGGAGCTGATGGAGGAGGCGGGATTTCCCCCGGGAGTGGTCAATCTGGTCACCGGCAGCCGCCCCGAGGCCATCGGCGATGCCCTGCTTCAGGATCCCCGGGTGCGCAAACTGACCTTCACCGGATCGACGGAAGTGGGGAAAATCCTCATGAAAAAGGCGGCGGACACGGTGAAGCGGGTCAGCCTGGAGCTGGGGGGACACGCTCCCTTCCTCGTGTTTGAGGATGCGGACCTGGAAGCGGCGGCCGGCGAAGTGGCGGCCAGCAAATTTCGCAATGCCGGCCAGACCTGCGTCTGCACCAACCGCATTTACGTGCAGGAGAGCGTTGCGGAGGCCTTTACCGAGGCGCTGGTCAAGCGGGTGGAGCAGATGAAGGTGGGATACGGATTGGAGGAAGGGGTGGCCATCGGTCCCCTGATCGATGAACGGGCGGTGGAAAAGGTGGAGCGCCACGTGCGCGATGCGGTGGAGAAGGGGGCGCGCATCGCCATCGGAGGGGACCGCTGCCGTTTTTCCGGAAATCTGGAGAAGGGGACCTTCTTCCAACCGACGGTTCTTACCCGGGTGACGGACGAGATGTTGGTGCAGCGGGAGGAGACCTTCGGACCGGTGGCGCCGGTGCAAACCTTCCGGACCGAAAAGGAGGCGATCGCCCGGGCGAACAACACCTCCTACGGTTTGGCCGCCTATCTGTTTACCCGGGATCTATCCCGGGCGGTGCGGGTGATGGAACAGCTGGAGTACGGAATTGTTGGCGTCAATGATGGCCTGCCCTCCGTCGCCCAGGCGCCCTTCGGCGGATTCAAGGAGAGCGGCATCGGCCGGGAAGGCGGAAGGCACGGGATGGAGGAGTTTTTGGAGACCAAATACGTGTCCGTCAAACTGGTGTAAAAAGGCGACTGCTGACTTTCGCCGGGGGTGCGCTTTGCTCCCCGGAAAGACCATCAACCTCCGCAACCGGGGAACTTTCCCCTCGGGCCCATCCAGAGAAACACCGGGCGATCCCGCGAGGGTGGCCCGGTGTTTCGTTATGGCGGTATTTGGAGGCGGGGGAAGCGCTCTAATCCAGAACCGGGCCCTCCTCCTTCTCCTCCACCAAATGGGAGGTACAGTGCGCGCACCGGGTCGCTTTGACCGGAACCGGGGACAGGCAATAGGGGCACTCCTTGGTTTCCGCTTTCTCCTCCTCCTTCTTCCAGTTGGCCAGGCGGTTGATTTGGCGGATCAGCAAAAACAGCGCAAAGGCCACGATGAGAAAGTCGATCACGTTATTGATAAAGACGCCGTAATTGAGGGTCGGTGCCCCCGCTTCTTTGGCTGCGGACAGGGTACGGAGTTGCCGGACAGATCGATGAACAGATTAGAAAAGTCGATATGTCCCAGCAACAATCCGATGGGCGGCATCAGGATGTCGTTGACAAAGGAGGTGACGATCTTGTTGAAGGCGGCTCCGATCACGACCCCGACGGCCAGATCGACCACATTGCCGCGCATGGCAAACGCTTTAAATTCCTTCAGCGTCCGCAATCCCTCTCCTTAATCGATGTTCGATCGATGTTGGTCATGGTATCACAGACGGACCGGCCTGTCCATCAAGTGGGACAATTCAAACTTCAAAGGATCCGAGATCCCATGCAACCGGGGAACTTTTCACGAAAAAACCGGGCCTTTCCGTTCGGAAGGCCCGGTCCTTCTTTTGCGGTTCCTTTCCGTTACTGCTGATTCAACAGCTTGAAAAACTCCCGCATGAATCCCGGCAGATCGGGCCATGCGTGGGCGGAGACGAGGTTGTCGTGCACGTGCAGGGTGTTGGTCTGATAGATGGCGCCGCAGGCTTCCACATCGGGGCGGCAGGCCTGGTAGGCGGTCATCTCTTTCCCCTGAATGTGCTCCTTCACCAGCGCCAGCACCTGGGATCCGTGGCAGATAGAAGCGACCGGCTTGCCCGCTTTGAAGAAGTGGGCGAGGATCGGCTTGAGGTGCTCGTTCATCCGGATGTATTCCGGGGCACGGCCTCCGGGAATGATCAGCCCGTCGTATTCCTCCGGCTTCACCTCTTCGAAGGCGACATGGGATTCGATCCGGTAGGCCGGCTTTTCGGTGAAGGTCTCCATATGGGGTTCAAAGTCGTGGCAG
>JAJYSD010000313.1 GCA_021793745.1 Bacillota bacterium | reverse complement strand
ACCGTCCTGACCCACGATCCTTTTTTTCGAGACAGCTCATCATGAATCGAAGGCTCACCGGCCAATATGCTGATTTCAACCTCAGCAAAAAGACTGGACACCTTGTCCGCAATCGATTGATCGGCAAGCTTCTCACCATTGGAGTAAAGACAAAGGACCATTCCTTTTTTCTTTGCGTATTCCGCGATTTCAAACAAATCCCGTCTTACCAAAGGTTCCCCGCCCGTAAGGATCAATTTCAATGTTCCCAGATCACTCATATCATCCAAAACTCGTTTGATCTCTTCCGTGGACAATACTTCGATGATATGACTGTCCTGATAACAGAAACGACAATTCCAATTGCATCGTTGGGTTATTTCCCACTGAACGAAAATTGGAATGTTTTGTTTGCGGATAACGAATCCGATATGTTCTTCGCAAAAGGAATCGTTGGATTGATCCACAAATATCACCCCGTTTTAGCGACCTGACCGAAAATCTAATGATATGGTCAGGAATATAACCACTATAAATATTATAGATTATATTTTAATTTGTATAAACTAAAATAACAATTTTGAATTAATCTGGTGAAAGTGGTTTGCAATATTAACCGTTGTGAACATGGGGTACTCTTCTATCTGTCCCGCACAAGCAAAATAAGCCGGGCAACGAGGGCCGCCCGGCATGCTTTTCTTCTTGATCCACGTTCATTTGGGATCCACTTTACGTGTATGCCGCCCCCCACCTCTTTCCTTCTTTAGAAACCCACCAGCACTTCATTCCCATGGAAAGCAGCCAGCGGTCGACGAGAAGCTCACCTCTGCACTTCGCCGGCAACCTTCGGCTTTTAAAACTGGAGATAAGCTTGGGCCATCTCTACCGCCTTCCGCGTATCGAGATATCCCGCCTGATCGCCGGCATCGGCTGGGCAGTGCTCATCAAGATGCTTTTTACATCGTTCGGGCTCAAATTGGGGTTGGCCTCCAACATCAGGGCGATCACGCCGGCGCAGACGGGTGTTGCCATCGATGTGCCGGACAGGCGGATATAATGTTGACGCGGTTTTCCGGCAGCTCTCTTTCCAAGAGCGAACCGGGAACGGACAAGGAAATGATGTCGGTACCCGGGGCGTAAACATCCGGTTTTACCAGCTGGTCAAAGGTGGGGCCCCCGCTGGAGAAGGACGCCTTCTCGTCATCGCCCGTTCGAGAGTGTTCCGGTCGTCCGTCGCACCGACGGTGAGGATGACCGGATCGATACCCGGAGTGCTGATCGTCAAAGGAGCCGGGCCTTCGTTTCCGGCGGCGGCGCAAACCACCAATCCGCTGTGCCACGCCGACAGTTTTCCTCCCCCTTCGGCGTCCAACCCCTTCACACCCACCAGGTTGGCTTCATAGGCGGGGTCTACGTACAATCCCTCCGATTGGTACCCACCTCCCGCCGCATCACCGGCAAAGTGGGTCCCGTGACCCTGGTCATCGTAGGGATCCTTTCGATTTCCCACCAGATCGGCAAAACCGATAATCCGGTTATTCGGCTTGATCGAATCATCGTGGGGATGGATTCCGGTGTCGATCACGGCAATGGTAATGCCTTTCCCGGTAAATCCCATCTGACTCTGCACTTCGAAGGCTTTCGTGGTCTTGGAAGCCACATCGAGAAAAGCATGCACCCTCCGGTCATAATAGATGCGAATCCCGTCACGATCCACCAAATCGCGTATCGTATCCGGATGGAGCTTGCCGTAATAACCGTTCAACAGGCGGATTTCTCCCATCAATGGAGTCGCAGGATCGTTTTCGGTACAAATTGAGGGCATCCTCCCGTTTCTTATCCCCCACCTTCCACTGGAATCGGAGGATGACTGGAATCGCTTCGTCCCAGGCTCCCTTTCCCTTCTTCCGGTGTTCCCGAAGCTGAAAAATCAACCCCGGATCAAGGGAGCCGGCCGACTTTTCGAACCAGGCTTTTTTCCTCAATTTTCCCCACCTCCCATAACTATTTCTATATAGAAAAGCCCCCAAAAAATCGTAAAAAACAACAAAATATTAAAAAATTTAATACAAGAAAGGCCCGGGAGGCTTTTCGTCAGGGATCGACGGTCCGTCAACCGGACCTCGATTTTCCCATCAACATTCCGTTATTAAGAATCAATTCTTTCTCCAGCGTGGTATTGCAGATATTGGAATATCCCAGGTGCAGATAAAAAGGGAGCAGTTTTTTGGTCCCTTCATCGATCGTAATCCAGATCCGCTTCACTCCCTTTTGTCGGAAACGCTCCTCCAGCGAGGCGACCAGACTCCTGCCGATGCCTCTCCCCTGGTAATCGGGGTGCACCGCCAGACAATAGAAAAACCCGGTGCTCCGATCCATGGTACCGACAATCGCGCCAACGACACGTCCATCCACTTCCGCCACCGGGACCAGATCGCGATCCCGCGCCAATTGTTTTGACAACTCCTGGAGGGTTGCCCTCTCCGTTTCGCGCGACGCGGTCAACTGCCAAATTCGGGATACATCATGGACGTCGGATAACTGAAACGAACGAAGCAGCATGACACGATCACTCCTCCGATGGCCCGATTCTTTTAGTTTATATAATCGGTCTGCTGATGGCAATGGAAACGTCACCGAAGAATGACGTTCCTTCCAGCTATATCCGGGAGGACGGTCGTCTGATCATACACAGGTTGCATCACCCCTTGATCACTTCGCCATTCCCGCCCAGGGGAGAAAAAGCAGCAGCGAAATCGACACCATCCCTCGAAGCGGAACCTCCAGCCATCCCACAAAGAGCGCGCCCAGCAATACCACGGCCCAGATAAACAGGGACAAACCGGCCAATTCGTTGGACACCCGCTTATTCTGATACATGACGCCCGTGGATATCAGCCCGCTGATCGCATAGCAGGTATTGCTGAACACCCCGGTCATCCGGATCAATAATCGGTCCCAGGCGTCAAAATGGCCCGCCAGCTCTGGAGAGGGCATCTGCGTAAACAACTCGGAAAGGGCGGGGATGATGGTCATCTGAATCAGGTCGTGCAGGATTTCCGTCGCCGCCCCGATGATCCAGATCAAGAGGGCCATTTGCAGAATGGGACGGTACATCGAATGAAAGCCCGTCAGCCACACATAAAAGGAGAGGGTAATCGCCAATGTAGCAAACATCCAGCTTGCCCAGGACCAGAAAACA
>JAJYSD010000312.1 GCA_021793745.1 Bacillota bacterium | reverse complement strand
GGAGATTCCGGTGTTGATCTCGGGGATGTCCTATGGCGGAGCCCTCGGATTGAAGGCGAAGATCGCCCTGGCCCGGGGCGCCTCCCTAGCCGGGACAGCCACCAACTCCGGGGAGGCGCCGCTGATTGAGGAGGAGCGGAAGGAAGCCCGTTATTTCATCGGCCAGTACAACCGGGGCGGTTGGATGAACACGCCCGAACAGCTGGGGCAACTGGACGCCATCGAGATCCAATTGGGTCAAGGGGCTCAAGCGGCGGCGCCGATGGGCACCCGCTCCTGGCAAATCGATGAGCCCTACCGAAAGCGGTACAACCTGGCCAAGGGCGAGGATGCGAGAATTCACACTCGTCTGCCGGGGATGAATCGGGTGGAGGATTTTCCTCCGCTGGTGCGGGATCTGCGGGAGCGTTACGGTGTGCCGGTGGGCCTGAAAACCTGTGCCACCCATTATCTGGAGCATGAGATCGATTTGGCCCTGGAGGGGGGGATCGACTATATCGTCGTGGACGGTGCCGAAGCGGGGACCCACGGCGGGCCGACCATTTTGCAGGATGATGTGGGGTTGCCCACCCTCCACGCCTTGTCCCGGACCGTCCGCCATCTGGAGCGGCGGGGGGTGAAGCGGGATGTATCGGTGATCGCCGCCGGGGGATTGACGACACCGGGCCATTTCCTCAAAGCGATGGCCCTGGGGGCGGATGCGGTCTATATCGGTTCGATCGCCCTGGTGGCGATGCTCCAAACCCAGATGAACATCGCCTCTCCCTTTGAACCGCCGGTCCAGACGGTCTTGTACCACGGGAAATTTAAGGAGGATATCGATGTGGAAAAGGGGGCGGAGCACCTGGCCAAATTCCTCAAATCCTGCGTCGAGGAGATGAGGATGGTGGCTTACGCCTTGGGCAAGACCGATCTGAATCAGATCGATCGGAGCGATTTGGTCTCGGTGGACCGGGAACTGGCCCGCCTGCTGGGGGTGGATTATGCGGGGCTGCCCCGGGAGGAGCAGCATCTGGCCTGGACGGAGGAGAAGGATCCCTGGGACTTCACGGGACGAATTCCGGGGGAGCCGCGGCCGAAGAGGGAGCCCGACGCCCCGCCGCCGGTTCACTGAAAAACACCCTGCGGTCTGGCCGCAGGGTTTGTTCTTTTTTGCAACGTTTCGGTGTCGGAGGCGATAGTGTAGAGGACCCGGGCGAACCCTGGATCGAGAGGCTTCCATTTTTCAAACGATGAGGGAAACATGTCCAAAATTCCATCAGAGTAAAAGAAGCTTGTATCACCGCTTAAGGGGTACAAGCATTTTTGATGAATGAGGAGTAGGCAGGACCCCGATGTGAATAAAAGGGATTGCAAAAAAGGAGAAGATGTTATATTGTATATATTGATATTAACAACTGAACACTTTGATAACCGAATCCAAGGAGGGATGGGCTGTGTCTGATCGACAGTTCATGTGGCAGCTGGTGAAGTTTGAGTTCACTTGTACACCATTCAAGCAGTGGTTGTTGCGGTTGTTCACCGTCGTTGTCATGGCCGCACTATTTGAAGGGATGCTCTTCATCCTTGTCAACGAAGCATCCGGCGGTTATGGTGCCGTCGTACTTGATGTGGTCTTGCTCAGCGCCGTTTTCTACTATCCACAGTGGCTGCGCTTACCCTCTTTCCGCGTCGCCGATTTGAAAAGCGGCTTGTACGCTGCTCCGTTTTACGTGTATGCGACACGTCTGCCGATTCCTCAATACGTACTGAGGCGGAGCCGGTTTGTCCTTTCCTTTGTGTATACCGTCGGAGCCACAGTGATGGCTGTTGCGTTAGCCTACGTATACCCCGGGACGGTTCGTTCTCTTTTTACACTGGGGGAATTTGGAGTGTTTCTCACAGTATGGGGTCTGGTGTCGGTGGCTTTGTCCGGTTTGATTGCAGCAGGTGAAGTAGGGGGTGTCTACACGACAAAGGAGATTTATGGTTACAGCACTGTCTTTTTACTCGTCATCCTCGCCGCACTGCTCTGTCTGAAGTGGCTCACAGGCGATATTTTCATAGCTTTGACGGTTGAGCTATCGAAAAGCGCTCCGCTGATGGGAGTAGCCGGGACATTGGCATTGGCTGCCGTCTTGAACGGGATCTGGTATCTGGAAGCGAAAAGGTACGCGCGAAAGGTGGACTACCATGTGTAAGTTGCCGGATGAAGGGAGCGGTGACAGTGAAATTGCCCATCCACCTCTCGGAAGACTCCCATGAACCGATGTACCATCAAATCGAAGCACAGATCAAAGCACTGATCGTGTCCGGTTATTTAAAACCCGGTAATCCGCTGCCGTCGATCCGCTCGCTGGCCAAAGATTTGTCGTGCAGTGTGATGACGACGGGACGCGCCTACAACAATTTGGAGCAACAAGGCTACATCAAATCGGCACAGGGAAAAGGGACGTTTGTCGCCGATGTTGATTCTGCCAAGATCGCTGAAGCGAAACATGCGACGGTGATGCGGGTGTTGGAACGGGCCGTGCAAACGGCATTGCAACACAACTACAGGACACAGGACATCCAAAAGATGGTCGCCGACATATTGAAAAGAAGGGAGAGGACACCCAATGAAGGCGGTTGAACTGGAGAATGTCAGAAAAACAATCGACACGTTCACCATCGGTCCCATTGACATAAGTATCGACGCGGGGAGCGTAGTAGGAATTGTCGGCAACAACGGAGCGGGAAAATCGACGCTGTTTCGCTTGATGGTGGGTCTTGTGAAGTGTGAAGCAGGCGACATCCGCCTCGTCGGGTACGACGTGAAGAAAGATGCTGTCCCGTTAAAGCGTGAAACTGCCTACGTCTCCCAAACGGTCAAGGATCAGGGAAGTTTCACATTGAACGAATTGGCCAGATTGCACCGGATTGTCTATGGCGACTGGTCGAACGCCTTGTTTCAGAGGTACGTTGACCTCTTTCAATTACCTTTAGATAAACGTTTGGATACGCTGTCCGTCGGCATGCAAAAAAAAGCGATGCTGGCTCTCCAATTGAGCAGGGGATCCCGTCTGTTGCTTTTGGATGAACCGTATGCGGGGGTCGATTTGACGGGGCAGCACATCCTCGATGAGGAAATTGTGGCTTATATGGAGAGGGGAGAGGGACAGACCGTCGTCTTTGCTTCCCACTCGGGAGATGAAATTAAGCGGATGGCCGATTAC
>JAJYSD010000311.1 GCA_021793745.1 Bacillota bacterium | reverse complement strand
CTCGAAATAGTAGAAGTAAGAGACGACGGTAGTAGCAATCATGATCAATGCGATCCACAATTTTTCGCTGGCGATGGCGTTGATCAGGATGTAAAATTTGCCGAAGAATCCCGCCGTCACCGGGATCCCCGCCAGGGAAAGGAGCAGGATCGTCATCGCCACCGCAAGCCAGGGAGAACGCTGATAAAGCCCGGCAAAGGCGGCGATTTCCTCGCTCTTTTCATTCCTCTCCACGATCATCAGGACGGCAAAGGCCCCGACGGTCATGAACAGGTACGCCAGCAGGTAATAGATGGTGCTTTCAAAGAAGGTGAAGCCCCACACGGCCAGCGGGACGAGCAAGTAGCCCGCATGGGCAATGCTCGAATAAGCGAGAAGCCGTTTGGCGTTGGTCTGGCGGAGAGCCACCGTATTGCCGATGATCATCGACGCCCCCGCCAGTATCAGCAGCACAGGGCCCGCGATCTCCGTCCACATCCCCATCTGGAAGGGTTGCAAATAGGCGACGATCAGGATGCGGAAGACAAAGGCAAAAGCCGCTGTTTTAGAGACAACCGCCAAGAAGTTGGTTACCGGCGTCGGAGCACCCTGGTACACATCCGGCGCCCACGTGTGAAAGGGAGCCGACGCGACCTTAAACCCGAACCCGACCACCATCAAAAAGAGCGACAGGTAAACGAAGGATTCGTAGCCCTGGATGTAGGCCTCCGTCAACCGCTGCTGGACGACAAACAGGTTGGTGCTTCCCGTCAAACCGTAAAGGAAGGACATCCCGTAAAGGATGAAGGCGGAAGAGACGCCCCCCAGGACCACGTATTTCCAGGATGCCTCTCCCGAATCGGTTCGCTTTTTGCGCAGGCCCACCAGGATATACGAGGAAATGCTCAAAAGTTCCAACCCGACGAACAGGGTGATCAGGTCGGCGGAGGAGGCCATGATCATCCCGCCGAGGGCGGCGGACAGGAGCAGGGAGTAATATTCCCCGCGATCCTGAACCTCCTCCCTGTACAGGTGGGTGAAGGAGAGGAGCAAGACCAGCGCGGTCCCGCCCAGGATGAGCGCTTTGAACACCAAAGCGAAATCGTCCACCCGGTAGGTGTTTCCCAGAATTTCGTAGGGTTGGCCGCCAAAGCCCTTGACGACGAACACGCCGGCGGCCAGCACCGCCGCCAGTCCGAAGGCGCCCACCCAGCGGCGGTCCCAATCATCCTTCATGATCAGGTCGATCACCGTCATGAGCGCGGCGGCGGCGACGAGGATCAGTTCGGGGGCCATAACGGTCCAGTCGTAATGGATAATCGATTTTTCCATCTCCCCCTACCCTCCCATCCTTGCAACAATCGCGTGCAGTGTCGTTTGCATCGGCTCTCCCAGTACGGCGGGGTATACACCGATGAGGATGATCAGTCCCAGCAGCACCATCATCGGGACGGTTTCAGCCGGACGGACATCCGTCAATTGCTCCCAATGACCGCTCAGGGGACCGAAGGTGGTCCGAAGGACAGCCCGCAACGTGTAGACAGCGGCGAGAATCAGGCCCAGCGCACCCACCGCCGCCAGCACGGGCTCGCTCTTGAACAGGCCGAGGAACGCCAGAAACTCGCTGATGAAGCCGGACATCCCCGGCAGCCCGAGCAGAGCCATTCCTGCAGCAAGGAGGAGGCCCGAAAGCACCGGCATCGCCTTGGCCATGCCGCCCAGCTCGTCGATCCGGGTCGTACCGGTCCGCTCCGTCAGGCTGAAGATCAGGAAGAACAGCAGAGCGGCGATAAACCCGTGGGAAACCGTCTGGAATACGGCTCCCGTCAATCCCGCGATGTTGAGGGAAGCGATTCCCAGGAGGACGATCCCCATATGGCTGATACTGGAGTAGGCCAGCACCCGCTTCAGGTCGCGTTGAACGAAGGCGAGGATCGCTCCGTACAAGATGTTGATCAAACCGAGAATCGCCAGCAGCACCGCCGATTCCTTCAACTGGACCGGGAACAGTTCCGCACCGAAGCGGATCAGGCCGTATGCCCCCATTTTGAGGAGCACTCCGGCGTGGATCATGACCACCGATGGAGCCGCCTCCGCGTGCACCCGAACCATCCAGGAATGGAAGGGGAAGAGGGGCAGTTTGATGCCGAAGGCGATGATGATCCCCGCAAATATCAGCCACTGAATCTCGCTGATATTGGGGTTCTGCCCGGCCAGCACCGCTTCCTGCATCTTGGAGAATTCCGGAGTTTGGAACAAGACCAGGATGCCGATAAAGGCCAGGAGCATGATCGCCGATCCCAATCCGTTATACAGCAGGAACCAGTTGGCAGCCCGTTCCCGGTGCACGTACCCCCAGTAGCCGATCAAAATGAAGGTGGTCACCAGGGTGACTTCGAAAAACAGGAAGAACAGCAGCAGGTTGCGGGCCAGAAAGACTCCGAGCATCCCCATTTCCAGGAGGAGGAACAGGATGAAATACATCTTCACCCTCTTCCGGATATACATCGAAGCCACAGCCGCCAGAGCGGCGATCACCGCCGTCATCGCCGTCAGGGGCATCGACAACCCGTCTGCTCCCATGCTGTAGAAGAACTCCAGCGATACCATTCCCGCCGGAATGGTAAACCAGGGCACCGACTGCTCGAATTGCACTCCCTGGACCGCCGGATCAAACCGGGCATACATCAACAGCGCCAACAGCAGCGGGGGCAAAGTGGCCAACATGCCCACCGCCCGGACCCACCGGATCCGTTTTCCCGGCACAGCCAGAAGCACGGCCACTCCCAGCAGGGGAGAAAAGGTGAGTAGGGTGGGCAATTGGTTCGTCAACAGATTCATGATCCGATCCACCTCCCCGCCGTCAGTCCGATCAAGAGAAGTACCAGGCCGATCAGGCTGATCACCGCGTAGGTCTGCAGCTGGCCATTCTGCAGCCGTGATCCGAGCCGGCCGAGAAGCTGGGTTATCCATGCGGTCAATCCGACCAGACCATCCACCACCCAGCGGTCAAAGCCGCGGAGGAAGACCCCCAATCCCTTCAGGGATTTGACGATGGTGAACTGATAGGCCTCATCCACGTAATATTTGCGATACAGGATCCTGTAGAGCCAGGGCAGCGGACGGGAAAAGGTCTCAGCCGCCAGCGACCCTTTGTAATAGATCATCCATGCCAAAGCAATGCCCGCCAGGGAGACCACCGTCGCCAGCAACGGCACCCATACCGGG
>JAJYSD010000310.1 GCA_021793745.1 Bacillota bacterium | reverse complement strand
TCCGTCGACGGCGATTCCCCGGCGGCGATGCGTTACACCGAAGCGCGGCTGGCGCCCATCGCCCTGGAGATGCTGCGGGATATCAAAAAGGAGACCATCGACTTCGGGCCCAACTACGACGGCAGCCTGGAGGAGCCGCTGGTCCTGCCCTCCCGTTTTCCCAACATCCTCGTCAACGGTGCCTCGGGGATCGCCGTCGGGATGGCCACCAACATCCCGCCGCACAATCTCGGGGAAGTGATCGACGGTTTGGTCAAGATGATCGACAACCCGGATGTGACGGTGGATGAGCTGATGCAGACGATCAAGGGTCCCGACTTCCCCACCGGCGGGGTGATCCTGGGGAAGGATGGGATCAAGAAAGCCTATCGCACCGGGCGGGGCAACATCCAAGTCCGGGCCAAGACGCGCATCGAAGAGGCCTCCGGCGGCAAGATGCGCATTGTCGTCGAAGAGCTTCCCTACCAGGTCAATAAGGCGAAGTTGGTGGAGAAGATCGCCGAGCTGGTCCGGGAAAAGCGGGTGGAAGGCATCACCGATCTCCGGGATGAATCGGACCGGAACGGGATGCGCGTCGTCATCGAGCTGCGGCGGGACGCCAACCCGCGGGTGGTCTTGAACAACCTGTACAAGCACACCTCGCTCCAAACCGGTTTCGGCGTGATCATGCTGGCCCTGGTGAAGGGACAGCCCCAGGTGCTCAACCTGAAGGAGCTGCTGCACCACTATCTGCAACACCAGATCGAGGTGATCCGCCGGCGCACCCAATTCGACCTGCGCAAGGCGGAAGAGAGGGCCCACATCCTGGAGGGGCTCCGGATCGCGCTGGATCATATCGACGAAGTGATCGCCCTGATCCGCGCTTCCCAGACAACGGAGGAGGCCCGGTCCGGTCTGATGGAGCGTTTCGGACTGACCGAAAAGCAGGCCCAGGCCATTCTGGACATGCGACTGCAGCGCCTGACCGGCCTGGAACGGGAAAAAATCGATAGCGAGTACGCGGAGCTGCTGAAGACCATCGCCGAACTGAAGGCGATTCTCGCCGATGAAGCGAAGATCCGCGGGGTGGTCCGGGACGAGCTGCTGGAGGTCAAGGAGCAATACGCCGATGAGCGGCGGACGCGGATCAAGCCGGCCGCGGATGAAATCGACGAGGAGGACCTGATTCCCGAAGAAGAGGTGGCGGTCCTGCTCACCCACCGGGGGTATATCAAGCGGATGCCCCTTTCCACCTACCGGGCCCAGCGCCGGGGAGGGCGGGGCATTACCGGGATGGGCACCCGGGAGGACGATTTCGTGCAGCACCTGTTTGTCTGCAACTCCCACCACTTCCTGCTCTTTTTCTCCAACCGGGGCAAGGTGTATCGGTTGAAGGCCTATGAAATTCCGGAACTGGGCAGGGCGGCCCGGGGTACCCCGATCATCAACTTGATCCAGATCGAGCCGGGCGAATACATCCACGCGGTGATCCCGGTGAAGGAGTTTGCGCCCGACCGGATGCTCTTCTTCGCCACCAAGCACGGGGTGATCAAGAAAACGGCCCTGGAGGAGTTTGAACACATCCGGCGGAACGGGCTCTTCGCCATCAATCTGCGAGGCGGGGACGAGCTGGTCGGTGTCCGCCTGACGGACGGCCAGCAGGAGATGATCCTGGGAACGCGTCTCGGGATGTCGATCCGCTTCTCCGAACAGGACGTTCGGCAGATGGGCCGCTCGGCCACGGGCGTGAAGGGGATCACCCTGAGCGAAGGGGACGAAGTGATCGACATGGATATCGCCTATCCCGATCACGAGGTGATGATCGTCACCGCCAAAGGGTACGGGAAGCGGACGCCCCTTTCGGAATACCGCCAGCAGTCCCGGGGAGGAAAAGGGATCAAGACCCTGACGGTCACCGAAAAGAACGGCCCCATCGTGGGACTGAAGATGGTAACGCCCCAGGAAGACCTGATGCTGGTCACCAACGGCGGGACGGTGATCCGCCTCAACGTCGACGATATCTCCCAGCAGGGACGCTACACCCAGGGGGTCAAGCTGATCTCCCTGCGGGAGGGGGAAGAGGTGGCCACCGTCGCCCGCGTCCACATCGCCGACGAGGACGAAGAGTGAGCTTGCGAGAAACCGGAGAGGATTTCCTTCTCCGGTTTTTTCATGGTCCGGAAGCGGGTTAAAAAATCACAACCACCCCCTGCTGTCCGCATCCTTCCAACAGGTGACCGCCGCCGACGGTCGCTTCTTTCGCCTTTTTCGGAGAATTCGACGCCGCTTGACGCCCTTTCCGCCGTTTGGTACACTTTCAAAAACGTTTGTCCGGGACAAACACCAGGAGGCGCGAAAGGAAGATGTGGGAGGAAAAGTTCGTCAAGGAAGGACTCACCTTTGACGATGTGCTTTTGATTCCGGCTAAATCGGAAGTGCTGCCGAAGGATGTGAGTGTTGCCACCCGATTGGGCGAGGGAATCCGTTTGAACATCCCGCTGATGAGCGCCGGGATGGATACGGTGACCGAAGCGCCGATGGCGATTGCCATCGCCCGCCAGGGCGGAATCGGAATTATTCACAAAAACATGAAGGTCGAGGAGCAGGCGGAGGAAGTGGACCGGGTGAAGCGTTCGGAGAGCGGGGTGATCACCAATCCCTTCTACCTCCACCCGGAACACAAGGTTTACGACGCCGAAGCGCTCATGTCCAAGTACCGGATTTCCGGCGTACCGATCGTGGATAAGAATCGGAAGCTGGTCGGAATCTTGACCAACCGGGACTTGCGGTTTATCCGCGACTATTCCATACCCATCTCCGAAGTGATGACCAAGGAAAACCTGGTGACGGCACCGGTGGGCACCACCCTCAAAGAGGCGGAGGAAATTCTGCAGAAGTACAAGATCGAGAAGTTGCCCCTGGTGGATGAGACGGGGGTGTTGAAGGGCCTCATCACCATCAAGGATATCGAAAAGGCCACCCTGTTCCCCCATGCCGCCAAGGATGCCCAGGGCCGGCTGCTGGCCGGAGCCGCCGTCGGGGTATCCAGCGATACCTACAAGCGGGCGGCTGCCCTGGTGGAAGCGGAGGTGGATGTCCTGGTGGTGGATACCGCCCACGGCCACTCCCGAAATGTGCTGGAGACGGTGGCCGAACTGCGGCGGCGGTATCCGGACCTCTGCATCGTCGGCGGAAATGTGGCCACGGCGGAGGGAACCCGGGACCTGATCGAAGCG
>JAJYSD010000309.1 GCA_021793745.1 Bacillota bacterium | reverse complement strand
CATGCTCATTGCGCTGTTGGGAAATGTGGGCCGCTTTTTGTCGATTGTCATTTTGATGCTCCAGCTGGCCTCCAGTGCCGGAACCTATCCCGTCGAGCTGTTGCCCGACTTTTTCCGCTCGATCCACGAATACTTGCCCATGACCTATTCCGTCCAGGGGCTGCGCGCGATCCTGTCCAGCGGAAATTTGGATACGGTGGTTCGCTGCGCCCACGTGTTGCTCGGATTTCTGACCGCGGCGGTTCTGCTCGCCCAATTTCACCTTCAGTTCGGAAAGCCCTGGATGAAAAAAGGGATGCATCGGATTCGAGCCAAGTTCAATCAGGCGTAAACAGGCGCCCGGAGGTTCTCCGCCCCTCCGCCCCTTTGATGTCGAAAAGGCCGGATAGTCGGAGCGTGCTCTCTGAACAGGCCTCGGCTTGTACCCGGAGGAGGTGCTTCGTTTCAGCGGGCGCGGTTCGCCAAAGCGGATGGCGAGTCTCGGTTTTTCCCCTCGGTAACCCGGAACTCTCACCTCGGAAAGAGCCCAAAAGGGACGACCGCTTAGGCAAAAAATGTAACCCCCGAGTCTCCGCCGTTTTTTTTATGCTATGATGATGGGTGAATATGCCGGTCCATCCGTGGGCGGTAGAATGAGGTGGAAGCGGGGGTACATGATGGGAAAACGGATACTGGTGGTCGACGACGAGCCATCCATCGTCAAGCTGGTCCAATTCAACCTGGAAAAGGAAGGCTTCCAGGTGGACAGCGCCTATGACGGACTGTCCGCCCTGGAGAAGGCGGAGCAGGAGCCGCCGGACCTCATGGTACTGGATCTGATGCTTCCGAAAATGGACGGGTTGGATGTCTGCAGAAGGCTTCGCAAGCGGAATGTGCACATTCCGATCCTGATTCTGACGGCAAAATCCGATGAATTTGACAAGGTGCTCGGGCTGGAGCTGGGGGCGGACGACTACATGACGAAGCCCTTCAGCCCCCGGGAGCTCGTCGCCCGGGTAAAGGCGATCCTGCGCCGGATGGAGGCGATTCGGGAGGCGGGCAATTCCGGGGAACGGGATGGCCGGATCCTGGTAGGGGATCTGGTCATCGATGAGGACGCCTATGAAGTGACCCTGAAGGGGGAAACCATCGATCTGACGCCCAAGGAATTTGAGCTCCTGGTTTATTTGGCCCGTCATCGGGGCAAGGTGCTGTCCAGGGATCAGCTGCTGAATGCGGTGTGGAACTACGATTTTGTGGGGGACTCCCGCATCGTGGATGTCCATGTCAGTCATCTCCGGGACAAAATCGAACCCGACTCCAGGCATCCCATCTACATCAAGACCGTGCGGGGCATCGGGTACAAATTTGAGGGACCCAAGGAAAAATGAAGACGCTGCACGCTCAAATCAAGTCGATGTTTCTCCTATGGATCGGGCTGTCGGTCCTCGCTTCCGGACTTTTCGTGACCTGGTTGTTGGAAAAATCCTATCGGGATTCCTTGATGGACCGGGCTGCCAAAGAGGGGGCTCTGGTTGCTTCCGCCCTGGAGGAAGGGCTTTCCGGAGAGTCCCACCATAAGGTGGCGGAGCGGTTCGGACGGACCCTCGACGCCCGCGTGATGTTCGTCGATCGGGAAGGGAAGCTGCTGGGGGATTCCCAAAAGGACGCGGGCGAGATTCCCCTTCACCGACATCCGGAGGTGCGCCGGGCCCTCGAACAATCGCCGGAACAGCCCATCCCCTATGTGAAAGACGGCCAAATCCATGTGGTCTCTCCCGTGGTTCGCGGAGCGGGTGAAGCGGGGGCCGTCCTGATCGTATATGATCCGGAAAAGGAAAAAACCTCCCTGCGCCAAGTGGGGTATTCCTTGGTCGGCGGTCTGGCGGTCGCCTATATCCTCGCGGCCTACGCCAGTTCCAGGCTGGCCAACCGGTTGACTTCCCCCCTCGCGGAGATCGCCCAGGTGGCCGTCGATATCGCCCAGAAGCAGTTTCACCGCCGGGTGAAGGTGAGGGGCAGGGATGAGATCGCCCGGCTGGGTGAAGCGATCAACCGGATGGCAAAAAGCCTTCAAACCCAGATGGAAGCCCTTCACCAGAGCGAACGGCGGCTGACCAGCGTCATCGATACGATGGATAGCGGTCTCCTGCTGGTGGATGCCGATGGCAAGGTGAATTTGGCCAACCGGGCCTTTGAGGATATGGTCGGCGTTCAGGCCCGGAAAATCATGGGCAAGTCGTACACGCAGCTGACCTACCCCTATGAGCTGGTATCCCTCATCACCCGGTGCAGGGAGACCGGAGACCGGGTCCGGGAGGAGATCCACCTGTATTATCCCGTCGAGCGCATCCTGTCCGCCCACTTTGCGCCCATGAAGGGGGAGAAGAAGGCGAAGGGGGTGGTGGGGGTTTTCCATGACATTACCGCCATCCGCCGTCTGGAAAAAATGCGCTCGGAATTTGTGGCCAATGTTTCCCATGAATTGAAAACCCCGATCACCTCCCTCCGGGGCTTTGCCGAAACGCTGCTGGACGGAGCGATGCACGATTCCGAGACGTGTCGGGAATTCCTTCAGATCATCCACGATGAGAGCCTGCGCCTCCAACGGTTGGTCAGCGATATTCTGGACTTGTCCCGGATCGAATCGAAACAGTTGGAGTTGAAGGGGGAAAAGGTTCCCATCGATCGGATCATCGAGACGGCGGTCAAGACGGTGGAGGAACAGATGCGGAAGCGGAAGATTTCCCTCGATGTGCTCCTCCCCGAATCCTTCCCCGTCTACGTGGATAAGGATCGCTTCCGACAAATCCTCCTCAATCTGCTGACCAACGCCATGGCCTACACCCCGGAAGGGGGGCGGATTACGGTGGAAGCCCGGCGGGAGTCGAACAGCTGGTGGATCCGGGTGGCGGATACGGGGGTCGGGATTCCGGAGGAGGATTTACCCCGGATCTTTGAACGCTTTTATCGCGTCGACAAAGCCCGCTCCCGGGAGTCGGGAGGAACCGGTCTCGGTTTGGCGATTGTCAAACATCTGGTCGAGGTGCACCAGGGTGAAATCCGGGTGAACAGCCGGGTGGGAGAGGGAACCGAATTTCAACTGATTTTTCCCATCAAAACCGAAGACGAGAAATCGGAGAGCTGAGAGGGTGGCGCTTCAGCACCGCTTCGCGGTCTGGGGCCCCACCTTTTTTCGTCTCTTGCGGATGAAGATGCGGAAGGGGAATTAACATAAACT
>JAJYSD010000308.1 GCA_021793745.1 Bacillota bacterium | reverse complement strand
GTGAGAATGAACTTAGAATGATTAATCCTTCGGCGGCCTGTCCATACTGGAGGATGAGTTTCCATTTTGGCACTGCCGCTAGGAGGGTTACCTGATGAAGCTACGGATTTATCTGTTGGTCATGGCCGCCGCCATCAGCGCCTTTGGAATGCGGGCGATCAACCCGGACGATCCGCCGATCGTCCCCACCGCCTCGGCAACCACTTCGTCTTCGTCCGTGCAGCAGGAGATCCCGGAGGAAGCGATCCGTCTGCGAATCCTGGCCAACAGCGATGATCCCCGGGATCAGTGGCTGAAGCGGCAGGTGCGGGATGCGGTGTTGCAGGAAATGGAAAGCTGGGTGAATCAGCCGGAGAACATCGAGGAGGCCCGCCGCGCAGTGAGGAATCACCTGCCGCGGTTTCAGGCTGTTGCCGCTGAGACCGTGCGCCGCCACGGCTATGATTATCCCGTCAAAGTGGATTACGGCAAGGTGCCCTTTCCGACGAAATTGTACGGAGACCGGGTGTATCCTGCAGGGGAATACGAGGCGGTTCGGATCGTGATCGGAGACGGGGAAGGCGACAATTGGTGGTGTGTGCTGTTCCCTCCCCTCTGCTTCATCGACATGGAGAGCGGCGATGCCCTTCCCGCCCAGGAACAGGGAAGGATGACGGCCAGCGCGTCTGCGGCCCCTTCCGCTTCGCCGGAACCGTTGGAAGTGCGGTTTTTTCTCCTGGATACGTTCGAAAAGGTGTTTTCCGGATGGAAGGACTGATGCACGGGAGTCCGTCGCGGGACGCCCCTTTCTGCCGCTGATCCGAACCCACTTTAGAAGGACAAGCCTTTTTCGCCCCTTCCGGCCTTGCGGAGGGGATTTTTTTATCGGCGAAGGCGGCGGCAGGGGATGCCCGGATACCCCGGCGGCGGAAGGCGGGGGACCGGACAGGCTTGTAGGTTTTGGGTCGTAAAATGTGATAGAATGGTTTCCGGTCATTTTTTGGGGAAGGAGATCACATGAGCGATGAGCGGAGAAAAAAAGGAGAAGCCATTGACCGCCAACCGTGCCTGGGCCTATGTGTTGATCGGCGGGGCACTGGAAATCGTGTGGGCATCGGGATTCAAATACGATGCGGTGCCGGGCCTCATCGTCATCATTTCCCTTCTCGTCAGCTTCGATTTGATCATCAAAGCCACCAAGGTCCTCCCGGTCGGCACCACCTATGCCGTTTTTACCGCCATCGGCACCGTCGGAACCGTGGTGGTCGAATCGGTTTCCGAGGGGCGGATCAGCATGCTGAAAGTGGTCCTGGTTCTTCTGTTGCTCCTGTGCATTGTGGGATTGAAGGTGACGAGCGGGGAGGGGGAACGCCGATGAGCTGGTGGCTGTTGATACTGGCCGGACTATTTGAAGTGGTCGGCGTGATCGGAATTAAACGCGTTTCCGTTGAGAATAATTGGACCAACAACTTGATCTTGATCGGCGGATTTCTCGTCAGCTTTCAATTGCTCCTTCAGGCGATGGAAACCATTTCCCTCTCCACCGCGTATGCCGTGTGGACGGGGATCGGCACCGTCGGGGGGACGGTGGTGGGTATGATCTTCTTTAAAGAATCGAAGAACCCCCTGCGGATCCTGTGTATCCTGGGGATCGTCGCCTGTGTGGCCGCCTTGCGGTTTGTGGAACAATGAACGCAGGCTTCCGTTTCGATCGCCTGCCGCGCCGTGCATTGCTCGGTCCCGGTTCCGCCCGCTTTGCGGGCTTTTTTCTTTTTTCGAACCTCCTTTTCGGTGGTTCTGACTCGTCCCTCCGCCTCATATCATAAAAGGGACATCGCCGAAAAGGGGGCATGGCCCATGTTCGTGATTCGGACAGCCTGCAGGGAGGATGTTCCCGCCATCCTCCGGCTGCTTCAGGGGGCAGGTGTGCGGGAAGACGGAGTGGACAAGCATCCGGAGCGCTTTTGGGTGATGGAGGAGATCGGCGAATCGCCCCGCATCGCAGGGACGATCGGGATGGAGGTGTACGGGCGGGCGGGGCTGCTCCGCTCTTTCGTCGTGGAACGGGGGAGATGGAACCCGCAGATGGGTGTCCAATTTCTCCTGGTCGCCCTGTCCGCCGCCCGGGAGCAGGGGATCGATGAGCTGTACCTGGCTGCGCCCGGCTCCTTTCCCCTCTTTGAAGCGATCGGCTTTTCGGCGGCGGATGCATCGGAGTTGCCCGAGCCGATCCGCCGTTCGGAGCATTTGAAGGAAGCGGAACGGAGCGGGGAGATCCGGGTGATGCGGTGCCTTCTTTCCCGGGTGCTCGCCGGCGACGGGGGAGCGGCTCCTTCCTCCTTACAACGAGATCCCGCCGAAGGGGACGGGAAGGGGGATGGTTCGAGCGGGAGCAGGGAGTAAAAGGTTACGGTCGGCATCCATCCCCGGCTCCTTCCCCCCTCGAGGGCGGAGGACCGTTGGTCAACAAACGGGCAAAATCGGCTCCTGTGGTATGATAACGAGAGAAAAAGCCCGGGGAAGGATGAGGACATATGAGCAAGACGGCGCTTCGGTGGCGGATCGAACCGAAGGAGGATGTGGATGCGCTGGGGGAAAGCCCGGCGATCCGGGAAGCGGCCCGCATGCTCCGGGAGGGGAAATTGGTGGCCTTCCCGACGGAAACGGTTTACGGATTGGGCGCCGATGCCCGGTCGGAGGAAGCGGTGGCCAGAATTTTTGCCGCGAAGGGCAGGCCCGGGGATAACCCGCTCATCGTACATATCGGCCGGGTCTCCCAGCTTGAAAATCTGGTGGCGAAGCTTCCCCCGTCGGGGGAGGCGCTGATTCGCCGGTTTTGGCCGGGCCCGCTCACGTTGGTCCTCCCCCATCAGGGGTCCGTGGCCCAAAGGGTGACCGCCGGACTGGATACGGTGGCCGTGCGGATGCCTTCGCATCCGGTGGCGCTGGCTTTGCTCCGAACCAGCGGCTTGCCCGTGGCCGCCCCCAGCGCCAACCGGTCGGGACGCCCCAGTCCGACGGAGGCGGAGCACGTGTGGGAGGACCTGGGGGAGCGGATCGACGGCCTTCTGGATGCGGGTCCCACCGGCGTCGGCGTGGAGTCCACCGTGGTGGACGTCACCGGTTCCACCCCCCTGTTGCTCCGGCCCGGGGGCGTCACCCTGGAGGAGCTGCGGGAGACGGTGGGAGAGGTGCGGGTGGATCCGGCGCTGGAGGGGGATGCGCATCCGCCCCGCTCGCC
>JAJYSD010000307.1 GCA_021793745.1 Bacillota bacterium | reverse complement strand
CGATGTGCGCCCTTTGGCCGCGCTGCACAGGACCACGTCCGCCGGACGGAGGCCTCGCCGCTCCGCTGACCGGCGGACCCACTCCCGCAGCCGGTTTCGTTTGACCGATTTGGGAAACAGGTCGATCTTGTTGGCCACCAGCACCAGATCGCTTTGCGCCAGGTAGCGCTGGATGCCGGGAATCCAACTGCCGGCAAAATCGAACAGGTCGCAGACCCACACCACCAGGCTGTCCGTCTGTCCGATCCGCTGGAGCAGGCGCAGGTAGGTGTCGGGATCCTGCTCCACCCGCGCCACTTCATTGTAATGGCGGATGCGGAAACAGCGCCGGCACACCGGATTTTCCCGCTCCAGTGCCGCCTCCGGCACGTATCCGGGTTTTCCGGGATCCTCCGTTTGGAGAAGGGCTCCGCACCCCTCACACCGGGCTTCATCCGTCATCGACGGTTCTCTCCTTCCAACATCCCCCGTTTGCGCATCCAATGAAAAACCAGCCGCTCCAGGCGGCGATTGATCCGGGTCCAAAATCCCTCTACATGGGAGACGGGAGCCACGAGAATCGTATACAGTCCCAGACGATTCCCCCCCAGGACATCGGTAAACAGCTGATCCCCGATCATCGCCGTCTCCTCCGGGCGGCTCTCCAGCCGCCGCATCGCCTCGATAAAGGCCTTGGAGAAGGGCTTGTTCGCGCGATGGATAAAGGGAACTCCCAGTGGAATGGCGAACCGGGAGACGCGTGTCCGATTGTTATTGGATACGATCATCACGCGGAAACCCATGCCCTGAAGCTGCTCCAGCCAGCTGACCAGCCGGGGAGTCGCATCCGGGCGCGTCGACTCCACCAGCGTATTATCCAGATCGAAGATAGCCGCCTTGATCCCGCGCCGCTGAAGTCTCTCAAAATCAATCTCGTAGATCGATGCAGCGAAATGCTTTGGTATGATGGCTTTCAGCACAAGTCCACCTCGAAAGATAAAAATCCGATCATTATCGGCAATAACTATACCACATCCCCGAACAGGCGTGCAAAAAAATCTTGCGAAAAATGCCCGAGACCCGGCCAAAAGCCGGGTCTCGCTTCACTTTCCTTCCACCACGTCGTATCCCTGATCCTCGACGGCCTCCTTCATCTGATCGAGAGTCACCTTGCCCTCCTCATAGGTGACCTCGGCCGTCTTGGCCTCCAGATCCACTTCGGCCTTCTCCACGCCGGGCAGTTTCTCCAGCGCACCTTCCACCGCACTTTTGCAGTGGTTGCAGGACATGCCTTCCACTTTGAGGGTGACGTTTGCCATCTTGATCCTCCTCCTCTTCCATTTAAGATTGTCCGATGGGGACCCGTTTCAATCGCAGGGAATTGCTGACCACCGATACGGAGCTGAAAGCCATGGCGGCGGCGGCCACCCAGGGGGCCAAATATCCCGCCGCGGCGATGGGAATGCCGACGGCGTTGTAGAAAAAGGCCCAGAAGAGATTTTGCTTGATGTTGCGCATCGTCAACCGGCTCAGCCGGATGGCGGCGGGGATGGCTTTCAGGTCTCCGCGCATCAGGGTGACATCGGCGGCTTCGATGGCCACATCCGTCCCGGTTCCGATAGCCATCCCGAGATCGGCGACGGCCAGGGCCGGGGCATCGTTGATTCCGTCCCCCACCATCGCCACCCTTCGGCCCTCCCCTTGGAGGCGCTTCACCACCTCCGCCTTATCGCCGGGCATCACCTCCGCCTGGACGTGATCAATACCCACCTGACGGGCGATCACCCGGGCCGTCCGCTCGTTGTCCCCGGTCAGCATCCAGACCTGGAGGCCCATCGCCTTCATCTCCCGGATCGCCTCCGCCGAGGTGGGTTTGACCACATCGGCGACGGCGATCCATCCGGCCGGCGCTCCCTCGACGGCGACTAACATCACCGTTTTCCCTTCGCCTTCCAGGGATTGGATCGCCTCCGCTTCGGAGAAGGAGATCCCGCATTCCTCCAGCCACCGCCGGGTCCCGATGAGCACCCTTTTCCCTTCCACCACCGCCTCGATCCCTTTGCCGGGAACCGCCCGGAATTCCTCGGCCGGAGACGGTTCGATCTCCCGCTCCTGGGCGCTCCGGAGGATCGCCTGGGCCAGGGGATGCTCCGAAGGCTGTTCCGCCGATGCGGCGATGCGCAAAAGCTCCGCCTCGGTGACGCCTCCCAGGGATTGCACGTCGGTCACCGCCGGCTCTCCCCGGGTGATGGTCCCCGTCTTATCCAACACGACGGTGTCGATCCGGTGGGCGTTTTCCACATGTTGGCCGCCCTTGAACAGGATCCCGCCTTCAGCCCCTTTGCCGGTCCCCACCATGATGGAAGTGGGCGTGGCCAGCCCGAGGGCGCAGGGACAGGCGATGACCAGGACGGCGGTGAGGTTGAGAATCGCTCGCTCCACATTCCCGGGATCGAGGACGAAAAACCACAGCAGGAAGGTGGCCACGGCGATGAGCACCACCGCCGGGACGAACACTCCGGAGATGCGGTCGGCCAAGCGCTGGATCGGCGCCTTGGCCCCCTGCGCCTCCTCCACAAAACGGATGATCTGCGCCAGGGCCGTCTCCGCCCCCACCTTGGTCGCCCGGAAGAGGAGGGTCCCCTCCTTGTTGATCGTCGCCCCGATCACCTCATCACCGGCCTTTTTATCCACCGGGATGCTTTCCCCCGTCAGCATCGACTCGTCAACGGCGGAGCGGCCTTCCACCACCACCCCGTCGACGGGGATTTTTTCCCCGGGGCGGACGCGGACCAGGTCGCCCACCTCCACGTCCTCCACCGGGATCTCCCTTTCGCGGCCATCCCTGATCACCACCGCCGTCTTGGCGCGCAAGCCCATCAGTTTTCGGATCGCTTCGGAGGTCCGCCCCTTGGCGACGGCCTCCAACAGCTTGCCCAACAGGATCAGAGTGATGATGATCGCCGAGGTTTCAAAGTAAAATTCCGTCCCCCCGGCCCAGAGGATGTACAGGCTGTAAAGGTAGGCCGCCGAAGAACCCATAGCCACCAGGACATCCATGTTGGCCGACCCGTTCTTCAGGCTCTTGTACGCCCCCCGGTAAAAGGTTCTTCCGGCGTAAAACTGAACCGGCGTCGCCAATAGCCACTGAATGGAACCGTTCATCAGGAAGTCCGGGACCAGAAAGGCGAGCGGTTCCCACATATGAAACATGGTCCAAAGCAGGGGCAGCGAAAAGGCCACC
>JAJYSD010000306.1 GCA_021793745.1 Bacillota bacterium | reverse complement strand
CCGTTTCACCATCGCTTCGTATTGGGATCGGCTGATGTGGGATCGGGCGCGGGAGAGGTCCGGCTCGCCCCCGACCTCGAAGGCGGAACAGTGGAAGGAGGCCAGCCCGGAGCGGTGAGCGCGAAGCTGCCCTGCCCGCTCCTCCAACTCCTCCACAGCCTTCCGGTAACGATCCAAAAGCGCCGCTTCGTCGGCGGCCCCGGGCACCCGGAGAAGACCCGCCAACACGACCCGCTGTTTCAAATGGTCGAAAATCAACACGCGATCGCAAAACATCAGATGGAAATCCCGGACACCGCCCCCTCCTTCCCGTCGAGGGAGCGAAAAAAGGGGTTCCGTGTAACGGGCCGCCTCAAAGGCGATGTACCCCACCGCTCCTCCCAAAAAGGGGGGATAACCGGGGTAAACGGGGGTTCGGTATCGGTGGAGCAAATTTTGCAGCACCTCAAAGGGATTCGCGTTGATCCTTTTTGTTCCGCCCTGTCCGGACAGGGTCACCTGCCCCTCCCGGCAGGAGACGACCAAAAACGGATCCGCCCCGATAAACGAATATCGGGCCCATTTTTCGCCGCCTTCCACGCTCTCCAGAAGAAAGGAATAGGGTCGGTCGCGCCAACGATCGTACAAGGATACCGGCGTCACCGTGTCGACAAAAACCGTCTTGCACAGGGGAATCGATGAATAGGTCGCCGCAAGCCGCTTTGCTTCGGCGAACGAGGGGTAGATCATAAGCTCCTCCTTTCCAGGAGGGCAGAACGGAAAGGGGATCGCGAAGAGGGAAAAAAGAGGAAAATAAAAGATCAAAGCATCGGATTGCTTTGATCGGAGATAACCCTTTCTCAGGCTCCACTCCGCTCTGCTCTCCTCTGCTCTTCCTACTCCACTCAACTCAGCTGACTTAAAAATGGATGGATTATTATCAATTTAATCAAGTTCGACGTGTCTGTCAATCCATTTTTGTATCGCTCCCTGCCCTGAGCTTCCGCAGCACCCGCAAGATTTTCTCCTCCGGGATGCCGCGCACCACCCGAACCGCGCCGATCCGCTCCGGCAGGACGAAGGTGTAGGCCCCGCCCCGGACCTTTTTGTCGCGGCGCATCAGCGCCATCAGCTCCTCTTCGGACCAGTCGCCCGCAAGCTGAACCGGCAGGCGAAAGGCGGTGAGCAGCCGCTTTGTCGGTTCCACCACGTCCCGGGCCGTCTCCAGGGCCTCCCCCAACATCGCTGCCCCCACCATGCCGATGGCGACCCCTTCCCCGTGGGTCAATCCGGTGTATCCCGAAGCCGCCTCCAAAGCGTGACCGATGGTGTGTCCGTAGTTGAGGATCGCCCGGAGACCCGTTTCCCGTTCATCCTTGGACACCACTTCCGCCTTGATCCGGCAACCGTTCCAGATCGCCTCCTCCACCAGGAACGGCTCCAGGCGCAACAGGCCGTCGCAGTGTCGAAGCAGCCAGTCGGCGAAGGATTCCTCGGCGATCAGGGCGTGTTTCACCACCTCCGCATAGCCGGAAACCACCTCCCGAAACGGCAGGGTGCGGAGGGTGTCCACATCAAATACCACCATGACGGGCTGGTGAAAGGCCCCGATGACATTTTTTCCAAGGGGGTGGTTGACGCCCACTTTTCCTCCCACACTGCTGTCGTGGGCCAGGAGCGTCGTGGGCAACTGGACAAAGGGAATTCCCCGCATGTAAGAGGCCGCTAAAAAACCGGCCAAATCCCCTACTACACCGCCGCCGAGGGCCAAGACCGCACCCTGTCGGTCCAGCCCGAACCGGAGGCCCTCCCCTACCAGCCGGGAGAGCTGATCCAGGGATTTGGAGGATTCCCCAGCGGGCACCGTCGTTTCCCTCACCCGATACCCCGCCGCCCGCAGGGGGCCCGTCACCTTCTCCCCGTACAGGGGGGCGACCTGGGTATCCGTCACCAGCAACAACGGGCGGTCCGGTCCGATCCCCCGCTCCCGCAGCAACTCCGGCAGCCGATTCAACAAGCCGCTTCCGATGAAGATCGGATAGGTGCGCTCACCCGTGGAAACCTTCAATGTCCGCATCATCAAAACCTCGCGATCCGTTCACGGTATTGCTCAACCTGTTCCATCAGCTCCGGCATCGTATCAGCGGGGAATTTTTCCAGCAGCGCCTGCGCCACCTCCCAGGCCACCACATTCTCGGCCACCACACAGGCCGCGGGAACCGCGCAGCTGTCGGAACGCTCGATGCTCGCCTGAAAGGGCTCCTTCGTCTCGATATCCACACTGCGCAGGGGTTTGTACAGGGTGGGAATCGGCTTCATCACGCCCCGCACCACCAACCGTTCGCCGGTGGTCATCCCGCCTTCAAAGCCTCCGGCCCGATTGGTTGCCCGGTAAAACCCCCTGTCCTCGGACCAGAGGATCTCATCGTGGACCTGGGATCCCTTTCTGCGGGCAGCCTCAAAGCCGATACCGATTTCCACCCCCTTAAAGGCCTGGATGCTCATCACGGCCCGGGCGATACGGGCATCCAGCTTGCGGTCCCAATGCACATGGCTGCCCAGTCCCGCCGGAGCCCCTTCGACGATCACTTCCACGATACCGCCCAGGCTGTCCCCTTCCTTTTTCGCCGTGTCGATCAGCCGCATCATTTCCTTCTCCGCCTCCGGATCGAGGCAGCGAACGGGGGAATCCTCCGAGCGGCGAAGGATCTCCTCCAAGGGCAGGTCCGGCATCGCCTGCGCCTCCGCCGTCCCGATGCGCACCACATGTCCCGCCACCCGGATTCCGCAGAGCTCCAGCAGCTGGCGCGCCACCGCGCCCGCCGCTACCCGGGCGGCCGTCTCCCGCGCGCTGGAGCGTTCCAATACATCCCGCATATCCCGGTGTCCATACTTCAGAGCCCCATTCAAATCCGCGTGTCCCGGGCGAGGACGGGTCACCTTGCGTTTTTCCGCATATTCCAGAATCGGATCCGTTCCCATCACCTTTTTCCAATGAGTCCAATCCTTGTTCTCAATCACCAGGGCCACCGGGGCGCCGGTGGTTTTTCCAAACCGCACTCCCGCCAACACCTGAATCCGGTCCGACTCGATCTGCATTCTTCGCCCTCGGCCGTATCCCTTCTGGCGCCGGGCCAGCTGCTCATCCACCTTTTCCCGCGAAAAGGGCAACTGGCTGGGCAATCCTTCAATAATCACCGTCAACTGAGGGCCGTGGGACTCTCCCGCCGTTAGATAACGCACAACAGAT
>JAJYSD010000305.1 GCA_021793745.1 Bacillota bacterium | reverse complement strand
TGAGCCTGGATTTGAAGCGGGATCCGCGGGAGACGAGAGAGCTCTTTGAACAGGTGCTTAAGGAAATGATGGAGAAGAGAGGGATCCGAGATGAATAACGGAAAAGCGGCCGTTCACCTGGACGGGCTGGTCAAGCGCCGGGACGGGTTTCGGCTCGGCCCATTGCACCTGACGCTGGATCAGGGGGCGGTGTATGCAATGATCGGCGCCAACGGTTCCGGGAAGAGCACGTTGCTCCGAATCTGCAGAAATCTGATTAAACCCGATTCGGGAACGCTCCGCATCCTGGGGCTTTCCTATGAAGCGCACGATCTGGAAATAGGCCGGCAGATCGCCTACGTGCCGGAACCCCTGTCGGGATGTGATGACTTTACCCTGAAGGAGATGCGCTATCTGATCCACCGCTGGTATCCCGGCTGGGACGATGGGATGTTTAAATCATTGGTCCGATCCTTTCGCCTTCCCGTGGATAAACCCGTGGCCAAGCTGTCCCAGGGTACCCGCAAAAAGGCGGCCCTGACTCTGGCCTTGAGCAGTCGGGCCCGTCTGCTGCTCCTGGATGAGCCGACAAACGGATTGGATTTCAACAGCAAGCGGATTTACCGGGAGACCCTCGCCGACTTTATGGATCAGGAGAACCGGACGGTCCTGCTGGCGACCAATGTGGTGGAGGATATTCACCGTTTGGCCGATTACATTCTCGTCTTGAAAAACGGGAGAATTCAGGGGCCCTTTGAAAAGGACGAACTGCAAACCTCCTGGCGCCAGATCTGGGTCCGAAGCGCGGGAACCGTCTCCTGGGACGAAATCGGGGGCGTCTTTGACGTGAAGGAAGGCATGATGATCCACGTCATTTCGATGGATGCCCAAAGGACCTTGGCGGATCTGGAGCGGACGGGTTGTGAAGTGATCGATGAAAAGCCCCTTCCGCTGGAAGAGCTGCTGGACTATCTGATGAAGGAAGAAATGGGGTGAAGGCGGTCAATCGGCGGGTCCGCCCCTCCAGCGCAGGCCTTTTAGAGATGAGGGCGACAGCCAGAAGCGACCGGTTTTCCTCCGAGGGGATTTGGCAGACGGAGGCCGCCGGCAGCACGCGGGACGGAGAAGCCATCGCCATGTGGGCGGCTGCGGTGTTTTGCAGGCTGGCGATCTTCTCCGTTGCCCTCCCCAGCTGGTCGGCGACTTCCACTGAAGAAGGATCAGCATGGCATTGGCTGCGCATTGCTGGTCAGAAATCCGCCAAGGGCCCCGAAGAAATCCCCCACCATCCAGGTGGCCTGTCAGATCGCCGAGGGCCGCGATATCGCCTGGTCCCGGCCCTTGGGGGAACAGGAAGTAAAAAGAGGCATTGGTCATCCGAAAAGGGGAACGGTTGATCGGGACGAACAATCCGGCTTTGAAAGGCATCTCCTCTTTCTGTCCTTTCCGTCCCGGGGCGTCGAATTCACTGAACGTCATCCCTCCCGGCAGAGAGTCGGAAACGTTTCCTTCCCATTTGCCGGGCGTCAAGGAGTATATCGTGGTGGACGAGGGAAAAGGAAATACGAGCTGGACCAGGGGACTCCATCTATTTCGAGGCCGATGTGAGCACCGATTCATTTATGCGGGGGATGGGGAATGCCGTTCGATCGGGCGATCGATTCCAACCAGGTAAAGTAACGGGCCGGAGCGGCTTAAGACTTCAGCGGGAGGGGATGCAGATGCTGACGACGCGGGTGACGGAGCGGCTGGGCATTCGTTATCCGATCGTCCAGGCGGGGATGGCCGGGGGAACCACCACCCCAGAACTGGTGGCGGCGGTTTCCGATGCGGGCGGCCTGGGAACGCTGGGGGCGGGATACATGTCGGGCGACCGGATCCGGGAGGCGATCCGGGCGGTCCGGGAGCGGACGGACCGTCCCTTTGCCGTCAATCTGTTTATTCCGGAACCCTTCGAGGAGGATTCGGAACGGATCGAGCAGGCGCAGAAGCGGTTGGACCGGTTTCGGAGGGAGATGTGTCTTCCGGCGTCCCCGGACCCGGGCAAGTATCGGGAGTCCTTTGAGGAACAGATCTCCGTGGTGCTGGAGGAACGGGTGCCGGTGTTCAGCTTCACCTTCGGGGTGCTGCCTTCCGAATGGGTGGAACGGTTGAAGAGGCAGGGGACCGTCCTGATCGGAACGGCCACCACCGTGGAAGAGGGCGCCGTCTTGGAGGAGAGCGGCGTGGACATGGTGGTCGCCCAAGGAAGCGAGGCCGGAGGTCACCGGGGAACCTTTTCCGGTTCGGTGGAAAAGGGGCTGGTGGGGCTGATGGCTCTGGTCCCCCAGATGGCGGACCGGGTCCGAATTCCCGTGATCGCCGCCGGCGGGATCATGGACGGCCGGGGGCTTGCGGCCTCCCTGATGTTGGGGGCGGAGGCCGTCCAGATGGGGACGGCATTCCTCACTTGCCGGGAGAGCGGGGCCAATCCGGTGTACCGGGATGCGGTCCGGAAGGGCCGGGACGACGGCACCGTCCTTACCCGCTCCTTTTCCGGGAGATATGCCCGGGGCTTGCGAAACCGCTTTGTTGCCGAAATGGAGAAATACGAGGAGGAGTGGCCGGACTATCCCATTCAAAACGCTCTTACGAAAGATATCCGAAGGGAGGCGGCCCGTCGGGGAAATCCCGACCTCATGTCTCTCTGGGCGGGCCAGTCCGCATCGCTGAGCCGCTCCCTGCCGGCTGCGGAACTGATCCGGAACGTGGTGAGGGAAGCGCAGGACCGGCTTAAGGAGAAGAGATGAGCCGTTATCCGGGATGGAAGGGGTGTGCGCGGAGGCCAATCCGCCATGCCCCTTTTTCTTTTCCGGAGGCTATGGGTTAAAGGAGCATTCATCGTTTTGTCCCTTGGCAGTCATTGCCCGGGAAATGGGCACCTCGATGCTGAAATAGGCCCTTCACGCACCCCGAGACCCGGGCCGTGGGCCCCGGAACGGCGGCCCCCTGAGGGGACGGGCTCCAAAGGGCCGGATCGGCAGATTGCTAAAACCGTGGATGAACTGCCGCCTACGCCGTCCGAGGTGCTCCGTTTTTCACATGGAGGTGTGGATGCCCCTATTTCACAGACTTGTGACGGAAAGTTGCCTAAACCACAATTTCTGAGGATTTTCTCTTGTTTTCTGGAGACCCTTTCCATATGGATGGTATAATCTTAATGAGATTCGTTGTGATTTTTCGTTAAGGCAAGGGAGAGCGTTGAAGAAGGTGTG
>JAJYSD010000304.1 GCA_021793745.1 Bacillota bacterium | reverse complement strand
GGCTGTCTCGGATCTGGCGGGTCGCAGCGACCAACCGCTTCCGGAAATCACCCGCAATGGGGCTTACGATCGGACGGTCGAAAAGGAGGCGGAACGGGAGGAGGGGACGTGGGATCGGGGGGGATGGTAGCGCCCAACCGGAAATGGATGAGGGGCGAAGGAAGGGGGCAGGGCTTTCGTTCCCGAAGCGGAGAGGCTCTGATACACCCCAAATCTTCGCCTATCAGAGGGCGCGGGCTTCTCACCCCGATTGGACGGATCCCCCTGTGGTCAGCTTGTTCCTCGGGGCAGGCCTGTGCTAAAATTTAAGGAAGAATGGGGGAGTTTACCCAGGCGCGGGGAGGAAGGTGAATTTGAGATATTACGGCGTTGCACTGGCGATCCTTTTATTGGATCAGATAACAAAGTGGCTGGTTCTCAACCGCATGGAATTATATGAATCGATTCCCGTGGTGGACGGGATTTTTTACATTACATCCCATCGCAACCGGGGAGCGGCCTTCGGCATTCTGCAGGATCAGCTGTGGCTGTTTATCCCCGTGACATTGATCGTCGTGGCGGTTCTCATTTACTATTTGTGGGTTTTCCGCCGGGAGCGCCCCCTGGCCTCCTGGTCCTTTTCCCTGATCCTCGGCGGAGCCGTCGGCAATCTGATCGACCGGATCCGGATGGGAGAAGTGGTCGACTTTTTGGATTTCCAACTGATCAACTACCCGATCTTCAATGTGGCCGATTCGGCAATCGTCATCGGTGTAGTCCTGTTCATTTTGGATATGATTCGAAATCCGTCCGAGGAAACCAGCAATCGATTTTCCGAAGTGAGGGACATGCGTTGACGGCAGAGGAAGAATGGCGGAAATGGGCGGTGGACGAAAGCGGAAACGGACAGCGGATCGATAAATGGCTGTCTTCCCTCGACGGCGTCACCTGGTCCCGGATGATGGTCCAGGCCTGGATCCGTGCCGGTCGCGTCCGGGTGGACGGACGCGAGGTCAAAGTCAATTATCGGTTGAAGGAAGGGGAGACGGTGGCGTTATCCGTTCCCCCGGTGGAAGAGATACATATTGAACCGGAAGCGATTCCCCTGGACGTCCGCTACGAGGATCAGGATGTGATCGTGGTCAACAAACCCCGCGGAATGGTGGTTCATCCGGCTCCGGGCAACCTCCGCGGGACGCTGGTCAATGCTCTGTTGGCGCACTGTAACGATTTGTCCGGGATCGGCGGGGTGATCCGACCGGGGATCGTGCATCGGCTCGACAAGGATACGTCCGGCCTGATCATGGCGGCGAAAAACGATGAGGCGCACCAGGCCCTCGCCGCCCAATTGAAGGCACACCGGGTGGAACGGATCTATGCCGCCGTCGTTTACGGAGAAATCCCCCACGATCGGGGGACGGTGGATGCGCCGATCGGTCGGGACCCTCGCCACCGGCAGCGCATGGCGGTGGTACATCGGACCGGGAAGCGGGCGGTGACCCATTTTGTGGTTCGGGAGCGCTTTCGGGGAGCCACGCTGGTGGAATGTCGATTGGAGACGGGGCGAACGCATCAAATCCGGGTGCACATGCAATATATCGGTTATCCCCTGATCGGCGATCTCGTCTATGGCCCGAAAAAAAACCGTTATGCGATAGAGAGGCAGGCCCTGCACGCCCGCGTTCTCGGGTTTGAACATCCCCGAACGGGCGAACGGATCCGATTGGAAGCGGAGCTGCCCGAGGATATGGAGGAGCTTTTGGCCCAACTGCGGGCCGAGTCCCTGTAAAGATTGGATAAAAGTTTTCCTTGACAAGGTCCCCATTCTCGGAGATAATCCCTTTGAAAGGGAATACTGCCTTTAAATCCAGTCCCGTGAGGCTGGCAAGGACCCGATACCGTGTTTGTTTTGTGTGGAAACCGGTGGCTTCTTGCCCTGCGGGCGGGAAGCCTTTTTTGATGCGGACAGGAGGAGGAGGGCGAGTGGCTGCGGAAAAGGTCATTCTGGATGAGGCGGCGATCCGCCGGGCTTTGACGCGGATTGCCCATGAGATCCTGGAGCGAAACAAGGGCGTGAAGGATTGCGTCCTGATCGGAATCCGGACCCGGGGGATTTATCTGGCCAGACGGCTTGCGGAACGGATCCGGACCATCGAGGGCGAATCGGTGCCCGTGGGAGAGCTGGACATCACCCTGTATCGGGATGACTTGTCGGAGAAGGCGGAGCAGCCCCAGGTGCGGGGCACGGAAATCCCCTTCGAGATCCACGGAAAAAAGGTGGTCTTGGTCGATGACGTCCTGTATACCGGGCGGACCGTGCGGGCGGCGATGGATGCGCTGATCGACCGGGGGCGCCCGCAGATGATCCAGCTCGCCGTCCTGGTCGACCGGGGTCATCGCGAATTGCCGATCCGCCCCGACTATGTGGGCAAGAACGTGCCCACTTCCCGGGATGAAATCATATCGGTGCATGTATCGGAAATCGATCAGGCAGATCAAGTGATTCTCGGAAAACGGAGCACCCCCCTTTAAGGCGGTCCCGTGAGGCCGGCAAGGGGAGGCGCATGACGGGTGTGCTGCGACCTCTTTGCCGGCTGGCAAAGAGGTTTTTTTATGACAGGAGGCGATTGGTATGAACAAGTCCATCGTGATGGATGTCCACGAGCGGCCGAGACCGCTTCAGTGGCTGATGCTCAGCGTGCAGCACCTTTTTGCGATGTTTGGCGCGACGATTCTGGTTCCGGTCCTGACCGGGCTCAACCCGGCGGTGGCGCTCCTTTCCAGCGGGATCGGCACCTTGACGTATCTGATCATAACCCGGGGGAAGATCCCCGCCTACCTGGGTTCCTCCTTCGCTTTCATCGTCCCGATCATTACCGTGTCCCAGGCGGAGGGAACCGGTGCGGCCCTGTTCGGCTGCTTCCTGGCCGGACTGGTCTACGGCCTGGTCTCCCTCTTGATCTACCGGTTCGGTGTGGGCTGGCTCCACCATCTGCTGCCGCCGGTGGTGATCGGATCGGTGGTGATCGTGATCGGTCTCGCTCTGGCCGGGGTGGCCGTCGATATGGCCAGTACGGAGCAGGTGACCCGGGAATTGCCGAAAACCGTGGAAGGGTTTCACGCCCTGCCCGGCACCGTGGAAAACGTGGATGCGAAGGCGGGGACGGTCACCCTGAAGGTGTACTCCCTGAAGCATTTCTCCGTCGCCCTGGCCACCTTGGCCATCGCCATCGTCGCCAGCATCTTTTTCCAGATC
>JAJYSD010000303.1 GCA_021793745.1 Bacillota bacterium | reverse complement strand
ATTGATATTTTGCCAAAAGCCAGAGGCACCCGGGTTCATGGCCCGGGTGCCTCTGGGATGGCGGGACTGATTATTTCAAGGGAGACAACAGGTCGATTCCCCAAACCGCCGGCAGGTAGAAGTAGATGGTCACGAAAAGCACTGCGATGGAGATCAAATTGAGCCAGAAACCGGCCCGCGCCATATCCTCGATCCGAATATATCCGGAGCCGAACACGACCGCGTTGGGCGGCGTCGCCACCGGCAGCATGAAGGCGCTGGAGGCGGCCACCCCGGCGGCGATCATCAGTCCGTAGGGATGGACGCTGAGGGCCGCGGCGAAGGAGGCCATGATCGGATACATCATCGTGGCGGTGGCCGTATTGGATGTGATCTCCGTCAGGAAGATGACCAAGGTGATTGTCAAAAGCAGGGTGAGGGCAAAGCCGACACCCTCCAGCAGGGTGAGCTGCTTTCCGATCCACTGGTCCAGCCCCGTACTGGTGAAACCCTCGGCGATCGCCAAGCCGCCCCCGAAGAGCAGGAGAATGCCCCAGGGCAGATTTTTCGCGGTTTCCCAGTTGAGGATGCGCTCCCCCGGCCGGCTGGCGGCGGGGATGACAAAGAGAATAAGGGCCGCCGCGATGGCGATGAGGGTATCATCGATCCCGGGGATCACGTTTTCCAGCGGGACGCGGAAGATCCAGGCGACGGCCGCCAGGAAGAACACGATTCCGACCCACCGCTCTTCCGGGGAAAGGGGTCCGAGGGCCTGCTTCTCTGCCTGGATCACTTCGCGTCCCCCGGGGATATTTTTCAGATCCATGGGGAAGGCCACTTTGACCAGATAAAACCAGGTCAACCCCAGGAGGAGGATTACCATCGGGACCGCAAACAGCATCCATTGGGCAAAGGAAATCTCCACACCGAACATCTTCCGGACCGTTGCCGCCAGGATCGCATTGGGAGGGGTCCCGATCAGCGTGCCGATGCCTCCGATCGATGCCGAGTAGGCGATTCCCAGCATCAGGGATTTGCCGAAATTGAACTTCCCCGGTGAAGTATCCACTGACGGGTCATCCTTCAACGACTCCGCGAGCTGGTAGATGATGGCCAGGCCGATCGGCATCATCATCATCGCGGTGGCGGAGTTGGAGATCCACATGGAAAGAAACCCGGTGGCCGCCATCGTCCCGAGAACGATCCGCTCCGTGCTGGTTCCCACCAGGGAAATGATGTTCAGGGCGATGCGCTTGTGCAGGTTCCATCGCTCCATGGCCAGCGCGAGCATGAAGCCGCCCATGAAGAGAAAGATGGTGGGATCGCCGTAGGAAGCGGTGGTGTCTCCGGTTCCCAAAGCCCCGGTCAAGGGGAACAACACGACGGGCAAAAGGGAGGTTGCCGGGATGGGAATCGCTTCCGTAATCCACCAGGTGGCGATCCACAGGGTGGAGGCCAACACGGCTTTTGCCTCGTAGGACATCCCCTCAGGAGAGAGAAAGAACAACGTGATGATGAACAGCGCCGGTCCGAGGATCAACCCCGCCCGCTGGCGGCGGGTGTAAAACGGTGGAATCCCCTTTTCACGGGGTTTTTCGCCGGCAGCTTCTTTCCCCTCGCCGCGGGCCTCCTTTCCGACAGAGAAGCGGAGCAAATCGATGGCCTGATGATGCCATTTCCAAAGATGAGCCCAAGTGGTTTTGATCATTGCGTACATAATATTAAACCTCCGCGAAAGCGTTTGCATATTTCGATAATACCCCGATCCGGGGTATTTTCGTCAAGGAGAAAAATATGTTTTTATTAAAGAAATTGGAAATCGTTTCGTTGATATCCATAAGAGGTGCTCTGCGGAGGGAAGCGGAAGGGACAAAAAGGCGATTGCCCATAGGCAATCGCCTTTTTACATCCAGTCTCATTTGGCTGCGACAGGGGTGGGTTTTACCTTGCTGTTGGAGAGGGGTTGCTTCACCATCTCCGCCAATTCGGATGTCCACAGCTCCTCGATGCGGCGCATTTCTTCCTCCGACAGCGGTGTCTTGTCCGGCGCCTCGGCGAACTCCTTCAGGTTTTCTTCGTTGGTGATATTGGGCAATACCGATTTGATCGCCGGGCTGGCCAGGTTGAAGAGAATAGCCGCTTGCCCGATGGTCCGATCGGTTCCCTCATACAGGAACCGGAGCTTGCGAACCGCTTCGAGACCCGCCTTCATCCATTTAAACGGGCGATGGTTTCGGTGGTCCGTTTTATCAAAATGTTTGTCCGGATCGTAGGTGCCGTCCAAGAGGCCGGAAGCGTGGGGGACGCGGGAGACCAGGGAAACCCCTTTCTCTTCGGCGGCGGGGATCAGATCCCGGGCCGGATCCTGCTCCAACAGGTTGTTGATGATTTGCACCATGTCCATCTTCCGATCGATGGCTTCCAGGCCTTCATCGCGCCAACCGATGTCCGGCCCCAGGGCGACGCCGTAGGTGCGGATCTTCCCTTCTTCCTTCAGCCGCTCCAGGGTTTCCAGAACCTCATCGCTCTGGATGACCTCCATCCGGGCGTTGTGCATCTGGTAGAGGTCGATGGTGTCGGTCTTTAGACGTCTGAGGCTTTCTTCACACGCCTTTCGGATAAAGGCCGGATCCCAGTACTGGGGCAGTTCCGAGTGACCGCCGTGGCGGTCGCCCCGCTTGGCGTAAATGTCGTAGCCGAATTTGGTGGCGATCACCACTTTATCCCGAATGCCCTCCAGGGCCTCGGCCAGCAGGGTTTCCCCTTTTCCCTGGCCGTAGACATCGGCGGTGTCGAAGAAGGTGATCCCGTACTCCTCATAGGCGGTGCGCAGCAGTCGTTTCCCCATCTCGTCGTCCCGGACGCCCCACCAGGGGGTGGCGACGGACCAAACGCCGAAGCCCACTTCGGAAATGGGGATGTCTATACCAGGAATGTTCCGGTATTTCATGGGTTGAAACCTCCCTCTCTTGTTGGCGGGTGTTCAGAGAACCGCCCGTGATTTGGACCGTTTTCTATCTATTGTACCACGGGGAAACGGAAGAAGGCCGAGCCAGGCTTGACAGTTTTGTGGAGGCGGATCGGGGCGCTTCCGCCTCGAGAGATCATCGTCATTTCTGATAGAGCCTTTCCGCGCTCAGGGCATATCCAGCCCCTGAACCCCGGGCCACTGGCACCCGGCCGGGTGCCGTAGAGGGGGATTTCAACCCCCATGAACGGCGGCACTCTTTACGGCCTGGAGCAGTTCTGCGGCGGCTT
>JAJYSD010000001.1 GCA_021793745.1 Bacillota bacterium | reverse complement strand
ATATTGGATAATCAACAGACCTGCTTTGATACGAAATACGGGTTTCGGACAATCTAAGGGGAGTACGACCATTGAAACGAGGTGGACCCCTTGCAGCAAACCGAACAGCAGAAAGAGGAAAACCGCAGCTGGTGGGTGGTTCTCCTCTCGATCAGCTTCATCCCTTTGCTCATGGTGCTCGGCAACTCCATGCTGATTCCCGTCCTGCCCGAGATCCGCTCGGCGCTGAACATTTCCCAACTGCAGGTCAGTCTTTTGATCACCCTGTTCTCCGTTCCCGCCGGAATCGTCATCCCCATCTCGGGAATCCTCTCGGATCGTTTCGGACGAAAAAAAGTGATGATTCCCAGCCTGCTGCTGTACGGTGCGGGGGGAGTCTTAGCCGGAATTTCCTCCACCGCCGGCTCGTATCTGCTGATGCTGACGGGGCGCATCCTCCAGGGAATCGGGGCGGCAGGCACCGCTCCCATCGCCATGGCCCTGGTGAGTGACCTTTACCGGGAAGAGAGGCGGAGCAAGGCGCTGGGAATCCTGGAAGCCTCCAACGGGATGGGAAAAGTGCTGAGCCCGATTTTCGGATCCCTGCTGGCGCTCATCGTATGGTACGCGGTCTATTTCGCCTTTCCGGTCCTCGTGATTCCGGCCGTTATCGCCCTGTGGATCTTCGTGAAAGAGCCCCAGCGCACCGAAGCGATTCCTCCGATCGCCCAATACAAAAACCACCTGGTAAAAATCTGGAAGCGACAGGGCAAATGGATGATCGTCGCCTTCTTGGCAGGAGCGGTTACACTCTTCATCCTCTTCGGCGTCCTGTTCTACCTGTCGGACATCCTGGAAGCCAAATATCGGATCGACGGCATCCTGAAGGGATTGATCCTGGCGATCCCCCTGCTGGCCATGAGCTCCACCTCCTACTGGACAGGGGGACACATCCGGCAAAAAACCCGCAGGATGCGTCTTTTCATCGCCGGCGGCTTGTTCTCCATCTCCCTGGCGATGGCGGTAATCCCCTTTTTCTCCAACACCTATGTGCTCCTGGGACTTCTCGTATTGATCGGAATCGGCAGCGGCCTGGTCCTCCCCAGCCTCAACACCTTGATCACTTCCGCCGTCGGTTCGGACGAACGGGGCATTGTCACCTCCCTGTATGGCAGTGTCCGTTTTCTGGGGGTCGCCATCGGCCCTCCGGTCTTCGGCCTTTTGGAAAACCAACGGCTGCTGCTTTTCCTGGGAGCCAGCATCGCAGCCGCCCTCACGGGCGCCCTTGCCTTGAAAACCATCCGGCAAACGGTCCGTCTCCGGGGAAAAGGAGGACAGAGTCGCGTTCTCCTCCGCAAAAAGGGACTGCAACCCACCTGATCCCCTCTGGGCACCCGCCGCTCGCTTCGGCATAACATGAAACAGGTGGAGGCCGCATCGATGCGGTGCGGATAGCGCCGTTTTTCTCAGCGGTCAAAAAGAGGAAAGCGAGGGGAAACCCATGAAAAGGGACAAGGGGATCGCCTGGGCACCGGAACTGGCGGACCCCACTCGAAACCGCGAGAGCAAGCCCCGCACAGAGGGGATGACCATGGTATTGGATAAGGGGCTGGGGATATCCGCTTTTCGGGATCTGCTGGAGATGGCTTCCGATTACATCGATTGGATCAAACTGGGGTTCGGCACCGCCGCCCTCACACCCACGCCTCTCCTGATCCGGAAGATCGAACTGGCGCGCCACTTCGGCGTATACCTCTACCCGGGCGGCACGTTTTTCGAGGTGGCCTACAGCCAACACCGATGGCATGCCTATTTGAACACGTTGCAGCAATTGGGGTTCGAATGGGTTGAAATTTCCGACGGGACCATATCCCTGTCCCCGGTGGAGCGGAGCCGGATGATCCGGGCGGCGAAGGAGAAGGGATTCGACGTCATCACGGAGATCGGCAAAAAGAAAGCGGGCTCCACCCTATCGGCGGATCTCCTCGCCGAGACCTATCGGGCGGATCGGGAAGCCGGAGCTTCCTACGTCATCGTGGAGGGGCGGGAATCGGGAGAACACGTGGGAATCTATAATCAAAAGGGAGATGCAGACGAAGAGCTGATCCTCCGCATCCGGGAACGGATCGGTCCGAGTCGCCTGATCTGGGAAGCTCCAAAAAAATCCCAGCAAACCAAGCTCATCCGCCTTCTGGGGCACCGGGTCAACCTGGGGAACATCCCTTCCCCGGACGTATTGTCCCTGGAGTCCCTCCGCCGCGGGCTTCGTTCGGATACCTTCCCGTTTGATCTGCAACCCCCGCCGGTCGGATTGACGAAGAGCTAATAATTTGTCCCCTGCAAACATAAAGTGGTAGCAAATCCATTGGACAGGGGATGCTCATGAACCCGGATCTGTTCCTCATCCTTCTCATCATCGTCGGAGTGATCGGCCGATCCCCCATCATCTCCACCGCTGCCAGCCTCCTGTTGATTCTGAAATTGACCCATCTGGAACGGTACTTTCCCACGGTGGAAAGGCGCGGTCTGGAATTGGGATTGTTGTTTCTGACCATCGCCGTCCTGGTGCCCTTTGCCACCGGGCGGGTATCCACCAAGGAGTTGGCCTCGATGTTCACTTCCCTCCCCGGAATCCTGGCCATCGTCGGGGGCATGTTGGCCACCTACATGAACGGGAAGGGATTGGACCTTTTGAAGATGGATCCCCAACTGATCATCGGCCTGGTGATCGGGTCCATCGTCGGGATCGTCATGCTGCGGGGAATTCCCGTCGGTCCCTTGATGGCCGCAGGAATCACCGCCTTCTTGCTCAAATTGTTCACATGGATTTGGCCCAAATAGGCAGCAAAAAAAGGAGTGTGCCATTGCACACTCCTTTTTCGGGGTGGATTCTTCACGCCCGGGAGACATACTCGCCGCTCCGGGTGTCGATGATGAGGCGATCCCCTTCCTGGACGAACAAAGGAACCTGGACGACCAACCCGGTCTCCAGCTTGGCCGATTTACTGCCGCCCGTCGCCGTGTCCCCCTTGATGCCGGGTTCCGTCTCCACCACTTCCAGTTCAACGGTGTTGGGCAGTTGGATTCCAAGGGTATCTCCCTTGTAGACGACCAGGTTCACATTCATATTTTCCTTGAGGAACTGGACTTCCCGTTCCAGCCGCTCCCTCGGCAGACTCACCTGTTCGTAGGTTTCATTGTCCATGAAGGTATACTCCCCGCCGCTTTCATACAGATATTGCATCTGCCGGGTTTCCACATGGGCGCGGGGCACCTTTTCCCCTGCCCGGAAGGTCCGGTCCTGGATATTCCCATTGCGGAGGTTGCGCAGCTTCGAACGGACAAAGGCGGATCCTTTCCCGGGCTTCACATGCTGAAAATCCATCACTTGCCATACATCCCCGTCCAGCTCGATGGTCAATCCCACGCGAAAATCATTGGTTGAAATCATCATTTGTCCCCCTTCTGGTCTGCACTCTACTCGATTATGATGAGATGTTTGGGGCTTTTCGTCAATACTTCGCATCCGTTTTCGGTTACGATCACATCGTCCTCGATCCGGACACCCCCGAAATCGGGCAGGTAAATCCCCGGCTCCACGGTAACCACCATGCCAGGCTCCAGGATGTCCTCTCCCCTCGGGGACAGCCTCGGTGCCTCGTGCAATTCCAGCCCCAGACCGTGGCCCGTGCCGTGTCCAAAGTATTCGGCATAACCGTGTGCCTTGATTCGGTCTCTGGCCACCCGATCCACTTCCCTTCCGGCCAAGCCGGGACGGATCGCATCGACGGCGGCCTGTTGCGCCTCCCTCACCACTTCGTAGATCTCCCGCTGCTTGTCATTCGGAGAACCCAACGCCACGGTGCGGGTGATATCCGAACAGTACCCGCGATAGTAGGCTCCAAAATCCAGGGTGACCAGATCTCCCTTTTCCATCACCCGATCGCTGGCCACGCCGTGGGGAAAGGCGGAGCGAGGACCGGAGGCCACGATCATGTCAAAGGAAGAGCTGTCCGCTCCCATCTCCCGGAGCATGATCTCGAGGGACAGGGCGATCTCCCGCTCCGTCCGACCGGGACGCAGCTCCTCCAGAATCCGTTCGAAGGCGCGGTCCGCAATCGCCGCCGCCTCCCGGATCACGTCCTGCTCCTCCTTGTCCTTCACCGCCCGGAGGGGCTCCACCACCTGGCTGACCGGTACCGTCTCCTGATTCCCCATGGACTTTCTTAGTTTTACCACTTCCCCGTAGGTTAAATGATCCTGTTCAAAGGCGAGGCTCTTGAATCCCCGCTGCCGGCACAGATCGGCGACGGCCTGAAAAATGTCGCCGTCATGGCGATATACGTCGAAATGGGGTGCCTGCTGCCGCACTTGGTTCACATAACGAAAATCGGTAACCAACACCGCATCCCTCTCCGTCACCAGTGCCATTCCCGCCGTGCCGGTAAAACCCGTTATGTAACGCCGGTTGACCGGATGACTGATCAACAGGGCTTCAAGGCCCTTCTCCGACATCTTCTCCCGCAGCCGAACCAATCGTTCCTTCATTCGGATCCCCCCTCTGCCATGCGCCCAACCTTGCAGCCACCGCATACAGGGCCAGCTCGTATCCGAGCGGGCCGAAGCCCACGACCTGCCCGTCGCTGATCGGAGCGGTTACCGATCGGGAGCGGAACGATTCCCGGGCATGCACATTGGACAGGTGAACCTCGATAAAGGGCACATCCACGGAGGCGAGGGCGTCCCGAATCGCATAACTGTAGTGGGTGAAAGCCCCCGGATTGATGATGATGTAATCGAAGGTGCCCTCGGCGGCATGAATTGCGTCAATCAATACTCCCTCATGGTTGGATTGGAGGATCTCCACCTCCATCCCCCATGCCTTGGCCTGATTCTGAATCCGTTCATTCAATTCCTCCAGGGTAACCCGTCCGTATATGTCCGGTTCCCGCTTTCCCAATCGGTTCAGGTTGGGACCGTTTAGGATGAGAATGCGAACCACACACCGCCCTCCTCTCAATTCTGCCAGCAATTGTACCATAAAATCCCGTTCAAGAGGATCGTTTTTGATCTTCTTCTGCCTTTCATCGGATTTATGTTAAAATGAGGTAGGATTGGATACTTCGGATGCCGGGGCGGCAAACCTCCCCCGGTTCCAATTCTTTACCCAGTGGTGGTTGTGATATGGACAAAAACGTGGCCTATGGCGGCCAAGCGGTGATCGAAGGCGTCATGTTCGGGGGACGCTATGTGCAGGTGACGGCGATCCGACGAAAGGACGGCCGAATCGAAACCTACGAAACCATCAGCCGGCCCTCCCCCTTCGTCCGCGCCCTGCGCAGGGTTCCCTTCATCCGGGGAATGGTCACCCTGATCGAAGCCGCGGTATCGGGAGCGAAACATCTCCAGTTCGCCTCCGAACGTTATGAGCTGGACGAGGATCTGGAACGCGCCGACGAAGCAAAGGCCTCTTCCCCTTCGCAGGTCGAGATGATCCTGGGTGTGGCCGTAGCCGGGGTCTTGTCCCTCCTGTTCGGAAAGATGCTGTTCACTGCCTTGCCCGCCTTTCTGGCCAGCCTGCTGTTTGACCGTTACATCAGCAACCTCATCGTCCAGAATCTGATTGAAGGCGGAATTAAAACCCTTCTGCTATTGGGTTACCTGCTTCTCATTTCCCAGACCCCGCCCATCAGACGCCTGTTTCAGTATCACGGAGCTGAACACAAGGTGATTAACGCCTACGAGGCCGGGGTAGAATTAACAGTAGACAATGTCCAACAGCGTTCCACCCTCCACTATCGATGCGGGAGCAGCTTCATCGTCCTCACGATCCTGGTCGGGGTGATCATTTACTCGTTCTTCAGTTACGAAAATGTATGGGACCGGATTGCCACCCGTCTCCTGCTGCTGCCCATCGTCGTCGGATTATCCTATGAAATGCTCCGGTTCACCAATGCGGTGCGCGATGTTCCCATCCTCAATTATCTCGGCTATCCGGGTCTGTGGCTTCAGAAATTGACCACCCGCGAGCCCCGGGACGACCAAGTGGAGGTGGCCATCGCCGCCTTTGAACGCATGCACGCTCTGGACAATCAATACGCTGAAAAAGCCGGCGTCTCCCCCAACGTTTCAATCCGGATGACCGGTATGACCCGAGAACCCCTGGGGAAATGAGGTTGGTTGGATGTACGGCCGAAGGTGGAAAATCTGGCGCTATACCATCTTTGCGCTGATCGGAGTCGGGCTGTTGAGTGTCTTGAGTCAAAAGCCGGGAGGAATCCTCTTCCCTCTCCTGTTAGTGGGGGTCATCTATCTCCTCTACAAGCATCCGCCTCGATGGTTGATGCGCTTTGTCTATCCATCGCACCCCTACCAACCGAAGAGGGTTCCGCCCCGTCAACGCAAACGGCCCGCCAAGGGACGGCCCCACCTGCGGGTGATCAAAGGAAAGGGGCCGAAAAATCCCGGAGATAAAGCGTCCAAGTCCAATACCCGCTAGTCTGCTGAAGGGGGATGCCGCGGAGACTGCTGACACGATCAGCAGTCTTTTTTGTGGGCTTATGTTTTTTCAAAATGATAAAACCCTGTTGATTAAACCATCAACAGGGTTTTCAGCTTTTGAAACTACGGAATCATGAGGCCGCACACGTAAGGTGATTCGCGACCCGTCGATGTGGAGTCAGGGAAGGATTGGCAAAAGGCACAATACAAGAAAACGACGGCCTTTTCCAGGGCGGGGTGTGGCAGCTTCGAGGGTCTCGGCGAGGAAGACCCGCATCCCGCGGTGGAACGCTTCTTCATTGTCGGGGCTTTTTGGGATCCGGCGCCACCCCGAAGGGCTTTCCCGTGCTCTCCTCAATCACTTGGACGGTGTCCCGGACCTCCCCCAGCAAATAGGGAACGACGAGAACCTGCGGGTAGAATCGGTCCGGCTGGGGACCCGACTCTCTGACGACGATCTCCCACCCCTGCTTACCGGACCGGATTTGGGATAGGGTCAAGCGATAACCCGGATTCGGACGAACGCCCGAAGAGATGAGCAAATATCGCCGGTCGTCATATGTAAAGAAATGCGCCCCCCGCACCTTTTTGACAGAGGAGATCCATTGAACCACCGGAGCAGGAAGCTGTTTTTCCTCGCCTTGGCGGATCTGTTTGAATGGAGCCGGCTCCCTTCGTTTACCCTCCATGCTCCACAACATCTCCTTCACTCTGAGGTGACGGGCGCATCGTGTACCGGACCGGAGAAGCGCCGGAGCGCATGGCCAGATAATCCGAGAATCTCCACTTGCTGAAGAAGGCTTCGCCGGCCTTCCTGCCCGCCTCGTACAACGCTTGTCGCTGTTCGCGGGAGATGTGAAAGTCCGTCACACTAACACCCTTCGTCAGCACCTGAATGGTCCGCAATCGGTCCTGCTCCTTGATGTGTCGGTTATCGTGGGCTTCCATCATCGTCAAAAACATCGCCCGAAACAGGGAGATCGGACCGCGTATCGCGCGGGGTTGTCCCTCCGTCTCCGAAATGAGGCGAAAGCCGAAGGTGGGCCAGCGGGGATGCTCCCGGTCAAACAACCAGACCGGAAAATTGCTCAACAGGCCTCCATCCACAATGTAACTGACCTTTTTGGAGGGCCGATACAGGACCTTGGCCGGATCGAAAAAATACGGAATGCTGCAGCTCATCCGGACGGCTCGGGCCACCGTCAGCCGTTCGGCGGAGTATCCGTACTCCTCCAGGTCTTCGGGAAGCACCAAAAGCGACCCCCGGCTAATATCCGACGCAATGATCCGAAGCTTCCGATCCTTCAGATCAGAAAAGGTCCGCACCCCTTTTTTCGCGAGCAGCTTCTCGATCCACTGTTCCAGGGGGCGTCCCGAATGAAGTCCCTTCTTCACCAGCAGTCGAGTGGCCGGTCCCAGGTAGGGAATTCGGTGAAACCAGGTTTTGGACAGGAATTGGCTGAACTCCTCTTCAATCATCAGTTCAACCAGCTCATCCCCCCGATAGCCCGCCGCCAACAGAGAAGCGATGATCGCCCCTGCCGAAGCTCCGGCCAACTGCTTCCAGCGAAAGCCCTTCTCTTCGGCCACCTGCAGAGCCCCGACCAAAGCCACCGCCTTGACGCCACCGCCTTCAAACACGGCATCCGCCCACACGGGCAACCCCTCCCTAAATGTTAGGAATCATCTCCCTCTTAAGATCCTATGTGCGTGCCGGCAGGGGCGATTCCCCTTACGGGGATACATCCTCCTCCATCTCGTCCGCTTCCTTCAGCGCGCGCAGTTCGGCGATCCGTTCCGGGTTTTGCTGGAAATACTGAACCAGGTATTCGATGCAGGTAATCGAATCCCAGCTCAGATGGTGCTCAATCCCCTCGACATCGTCATAGATCAATTCCTCGCTGACTCCGATTATTCGCAAAAATTCCTCCAACAGCTGATGGCGGTCGACCAACCGCTTGCCCATTTTTCGCCCTTTGGGGGTCAGCACCAATCCCCGGTATTTTTCATACACCAGATATTTGCCCCGATCCAGCTTTTGAACCATTTTGGTCACGGAAGAAGGGTGAACCTCCAACGCTTCGGCGATATCCGAAACCCTGGCATATCCCTTTTGATTGATCAGTTTGTAAATATTCTCCAAATAATCCTCCATGCTGGGCGTTGGCATGAAACTGACCCCCTGTCACTTGCGAACAATAATATCGGCTCTGCTGAGTTTTTATTTTATCATAAAATAACCAAAGCTCACATCCCGTTTTAACCAAAAAGGGAAACCCTTATTCCTTTGACTTGCAAAGTATAAAGGGATCGCATACAATACATACACTCCAAGGAATATCCTGAAAGTGCAACGAAAGGGGGGATCGGGTTTAGACCTGATCCCCCCTTCCTCGTGCACTTTTCTTTGATAAAGGAGGAAAGCGCTCTCATGGACCAACATCCTGCCCTTATCCTGGATGGCAGTGCTTTGACCCTGAAGGATTTTGCCGATGTCGTCCATCGCCGCCGTCCGGTGGCCCTGGACCCGGAGGCGATTCACCGGATGGAGGCTTCCCGACGCATGGTGGAACAACTGGTTCAAAAGGAGCGGATCATCTACGGGATCACTACCGGATTCGGGAAATTTAGCGACACCGTCATCAGTCGCCATCAATCGGCGGAGTTGCAACTCAACCTGATCCGCAGCCATGCTTGTGGAGTGGGAACTCCCTTATCCGAGGAAGTGGTCCGGGGGATGATCCTGCTTCGGGCCAATGCCTTGGCCAAAGGGTTTTCCGGAGTTCGCCCCGTTGTCGTCCAACGGCTGATCGATCTTTTAAACAAGGGAATCCACCCGCATATTCCGTCCCAGGGATCCCTGGGGGCCAGCGGAGACCTCGCCCCCCTCGCTCACATGGCTCTGCCCCTGTTGGGAGAAGGGGAAGTATGGTACACAGGAAAGCGGATGGCGGCAGCACAGGCCCTCCGCCTGGCCGGACTGGAGCCCATCGAATTGGCGGCTAAGGAAGGGCTGGCGTTGATCAACGGCACGCAATTGATGACCAGTCTGACCGCTTTGGCCCTGATCGCTTCCGAGCGCCTGTTGCTGTCCGCCGACATTATCGGCGCCATGACCCTGGAAGCCCTTGGCGGCATCCCCCAGGCGTTCCATCCTCTCCTGCAAAAAGTGCGCGGCCATCAGGGTCAGATCGCCTCCGCGGACAACTTGCGATCCCTGATCCAGGAAAGCTCCCTGGTCAACGGCCCCGGACCGCAGCGCGTTCAGGACGCCTACAGCCTGCGTTGCATGCCGCAGGTCCATGGGGCCTCCAAGGATGCATTCCACTATGTGAAAGATGTGATCCTTCGGGAGATGAACGCGGCCACGGACAACCCTTTGCTTTTTCCCGAAGAGAACCTGGTGGTTTCAGGAGGCAACTTCCACGGTCAGCCGATTGCCCTCGCCGCCGATTTTCTGGCCATCGCCCTGGCAGAGCTGGCCAATATTTCCGAGCGACGGACGGAACGATTGGTCAACCCCCATTTGAGCGGCCTCCCTCCCTTTCTCACCCGAAGGGGCGGCCTGCATTCCGGCTACATGATCCTGCAATACGTGGCGGCCTCCCTGGTATCCGAAAACAAACCCCTGTGTCATCCGGCCTCCGTCGATTCCATCCCCTCTTCCGCCAACCAGGAGGATCATGTCAGCATGGGAGCGATCGGCGCTCGAAAGCTGCAATCCGTCGTACACAACGTGACCAGGGTGTTGGCCATTGAATATCTCTGCGCCGCCCAGGCGCTGGAATTCGCCAAGGCGTCTTTCGGGGTGGGCACCCGAATCGCCTATCGCCTGCTCCGCGAACGGGTATCGCCGCTGGAGGGGGATCGGGAAGGCACCGTCGACATCGAAGAAGCCGCTCGCTTGATCGAACAAGGACCGCTGGTTCGGGCAGTGGCCGAAGCCGTTCCCTTATCCCTCTGAACGGAATCAGCCCCGGGCATCCCCGTCCAGATGGAGGGGCACGGGTCGGAAGTTCAGATAATCACAGGATACCAATTGAAGGTAGATGCTTTCGTACTCCCCTTCGACCGCCTCTTTGTGAGCGGATCCGTGCAGGTGGCCGTAGACACATGTGCGGACTTCAAACTCCTTCATCACTTCCAGAAAACCGGAGTCGGGAATCCGCTTGGTTACCGGAGGGAAATGGAGCATCACCACCCGTGGCAGATCCGGGTGATCCCGTACCGCCGACTCCAAAGCCAGCCGCAGGCGGCCCACCTGCCGTTCGTAGATCCTCCGATCCCTTTCCTCTTCCCACAGCCAGTCACCCGGGAGCGTCCACCCCCTTGTACCGGCGACGACCATTCCCTCAACGAGGGTGTAGTCGGCATCGATCCACTCCATCCCCTCCGGAAGCGCTTGGCGCACCTTTTTTTTACTCTGGGCATAGTAACAGTGATTTCCCGGGGACATCACCTTGCGTCCGGGAAGCTGGGCGATCCAGTCGAAATCGTGGCGCGCTTCCTCCAGATTCATTCCCCAGCTGATATCCCCGGGAATCAGTACCGTATCCTGTTCCCCCACTCGCTCCAGCCACGCATCACGGATTTTCTCATAATGGCGATCCCACCCGAAAACATCCATCGGCTTGTATACGTCTTCGTCGTGATTGACTCCGAACAATTCCGTCGGCTTGTTAAAGGAAAGATGAAGATCGCTGATCGCAAAAATCGCCACTTGTAATACCCCATCCCTCTGCCGGCTTCACAAAAACAGCCGTTGAAATCGTCAACTCAACATCTCCATACCCAAAAAAGTCGGTGATCATACCCGCCGGAGAAACATCCGCCCTGTCCTCGACCTTTCCCCCGCCATAGAATATTCCGAAGCCCGATTTTCCCTCCCCGGGAACGGCACCGGGCCTCAGGAAGACGGAGGGCGTTGCTCGTTCGGCGCCCCCTTTGCACCACTGAAAGGTTTAGGCGTCCTTCGCTACGCTTTGAAAGGGGAAAGGGGAGAAAACGGTGAAACCCTTTCATTACATGGCCGTCGGCGATTCCATCACGGCGGGTTACAATGCTCCTCAGCGGCGGGGGTTTGTGGACATGCTGGGCGCCCGGCTCGGTTCACATCTGCCGTACGTCAGGGTTGCAAACGGTGGAAAGAAGGGAGCCACCAGCGGAGATCTTCTTTTTTTCATGACCTTTTCTCCCTTCCTCCAGTCCGCTCTCCGGCGGGCGGATCTGATCACGCTCTATGTTGGCGGAAATGATCTGCTTCACGCCTATCTGAAAATGTTCTTTTTCCGCTGTCCGGACGCCATTTCCCGATCCATGAAGCTTTACAAGCGTCATCTGGTCCAGCTGGTCCAAATGATCCGCCGACGGAACCCTTGTCCCCTTTTCCTCCTCAACCTATACAATCCCTTCCCCGCCTCGCCGCTGGCCGTCCATCGGGTAACTGAAATGAACGGCATCATCGCCGAAGTGGCCGCCAGGTGGCACCTTCCCGTCGTCGACATCTACGAGCGCTTCCTCGGGATGGAACCCCTCCTGATCCACGGTTACCGGACGGGAGACCTTTCCGACTACCGCCTGTTCGGAAACAATCCGATCCATCCCAACGGGGCAGGGCACCGGGTAATCGCCGAAGCGGTCTGGGAAGGAATCGACGGATAAAAAGAGAGTCCCGTGCCACGCATCGGGCACGGGCAAAAGGTTTTTTATCAGGAGCAACCGGTGGTTGCACCGCAGTCGAGACAGACATAACAGGAACCGTTGCGCTTCGTCATCCCCCCGCATTCAATACACAGGGGCGCACCGCTGCTGGCTCGGATCGCCTCCAGATTGTCCCGGGGAGTGACGCCCTCCCGCTCATCTCCGGCGAGCCCCCCGGTCACCTCTTTGTACGCCTCCTCCATTTCCCGATTCGCCCGGACATCGGTATTCTCCTGCTCCTCCCGATGGATGCGCTCCTTCTTGAAGCGGTTGGCGTACATCCGGAGCTCTTCCTTTTTCGGAGGAACCTGGACGAAGTCGGTCCGACCCAGATACTCCATCCCCAGCATGCGGAAAACGTAATCGATGACCGAGGTCGCCATTTTGATATTGGGGTGCTCCACCGGCCCCGACGGCTCAAACCGCGTAAAGGTCATCGAGTTGACATACTTCTCCAGGGGCACCCCGTGCTGGAGGCCGAGGGACACCGCCACGGCAAAGGCGTCCAGAAGACCGCGCATCGTGCTGCCCGCCTTGTGCATGTCGATGAAGATCTCGCCGAGGGAGCCGTCTTCGTATTCGCCGGTCCGGACAAAAATCTTCTGCCCGGCAATCCTCGCCTCCTGGGTGAACCCATCCCGCTTCCGGGGCAGACGGCGCCGGACGCTGGGAACGTGCCCCGTCGCGTAAATTTCCGTCAGCTTCGTCGCGGCGGCTGCGGCGTCGGCGGCAATCTCCTCTTCCGGAACATTCTCCTCCTCCTGCTTGTCCCCCCGGGTGTTCAGCGGTTGCGAACTCTTCGAACCGTCGCGGTAGAGGGCGATCGCCTTCAGACCCAAACGCCAGCCCTGCTCATAGGCATCGAGAATATCTTCCACCGAGGCATCGGCGGGCATGTTGATCGTCTTGGAGATCGCCCCGCTCAGAAAGGACTGGGCGGCGGCCATCATCCGCAGGTGGCCCATGTAGTGAATAAACCGTTTCCCGTGTTTGCCGCAGGGATTCGCCGTATCAAAGACGGGATAATGTTCCTCCTTCAAGTGGGGGGCCCCTTCGGTGGTCATCATCCCACAGATTACATCGCTGGCTTCATCGATCTCCCGCTGGCTGAAGCCCAGCTCCTTCAACAAATTGAAGCCCGGCGCGCGGTATTCCTCCGGCTTGAAGCCCAGCCGCTTCAGACAATCTTCCCCCAGAATCCACACGTTGAAGGCGTAGGGAAGCTCAAACACCGTGGGCAGAGCCTTCTCCACCTTCTCCAGATCTTCCTCGGTGAACCCCTTTTCCAGGAGGGTCTCCCGGTTGATGTGGGGCGCTCCCTCCAGGGAGAGGGTTCCCATCACGTACCGGAGAATGTCTTCGATCTGCTCGGGGCTGTACCCGAGGTTTTTCAAGGCGGGACGGATCGATTGGTTGGCGATCTTGAAGTAGCCCCCGCCCGCCAGCTTTTTAAACTTGACCAGAGCGAAATCCGGTTCGATTCCGGTGGTATCGCAATCCATCAACAGACCGATCGTCCCCGTGGGAGCGATGAGGGTGGTCTGGGCGTTGCGATAGCCGTATTTTTCGCCCATCTCCAGGGCTTCGTCCCAACTCTTCCGGGCGGCCTTCAGCAGATCCGGGGGACATTTCGTGGGGTGGATCCCCATCGGCTTGATCGTCAGCCCTTCATACTCCTCCTCCGGCGCGTTGTAGGCGGCCCGCCGGTGGTTGCGGATGACCCTGAGCATGTGCTCCCGGTTGACGGGAAACGCCTTGAAGGGTCCCAGCTCCCGGGCCATCTCCGCCGAGGTGACATAGGCGGTGCCGGTCATCAGCGCCGTAATGGCACCGGTGAGGGCCAGGGCCTCCTCGGAATCATAGGGAATCCCGGACACCATCAGCAGCGTCCCGATATTGGCATAACCAAGCCCCAGCGTCCGGTACTCATAGGACAGTCTGGCGATCTCCCGGGAGGGATACTGGGCCATCAAAACGGAAATCTCCAGGACGATCGTCCACAGGCGAACCGCATGCTTGAAGGACGGAATATCGAAGGTCCGGGTTTCGGGATCGTAAAATTTCATCAGGTTGAGGGAAGCCAGGTTACAGGCCGTATTGTCCAAAAACATGTATTCACTGCACGGATTGGAAGCATTGATCCGATTGTGGCGGGCTCCCACCTGACCGTCCATGCCGGCGGGACAGGTGTGCCACTCATTGATCGTCCCGTCGTACTGGACGCCCGGATCGGCGCACTCCCAGGCGGCCTGTCCGATCTGACGCCACAGCTCCCGGGCACGGACCACCTTTTTGACCTTCCCGGTCGTCCTGTACTTCAGCGCCCAACCCCCGTCCTCCTGAAGCGAGTGGAAAAATTCGTGGGGGATCCGGACCGAGTTGTTGGAATTCTGACCCGAGATGGTATCGTACGCCTCCCCGTTAAAGGAGGGATCATAACCGGCCTGAATCAGGGCGCGGACCTTCTTTTCCTCCTCCGACTTCCAATTGATAAACTCTTCCACATCCGGGTGATCCAGGTCGAGGCAGACCATTTTCGCCGCCCGCCGGGTGGTGCCTCCGGATTTGATGGCCCCGGCTGCCCGGTCCCCGATTTTCAGGAAGGAGAGAAGCCCCGAGGATGTGCCACCGCCGGACAGGGGCTCCCCCTTTCCGCGGATATTGGAAAAGTTGGTCCCCGTGCCGCTTCCGTATTTGAAGAGGCGAGCCTCCCGCAGCCACAAGTCCATGATCCCGCCTTCGTTGACCAAATCATCCTCGACGGACTGAATAAAGCAGGCATGGGGCTGCGGCCGGCTGTAGGCGTCTTCCCCCTGCTTCACCTCTTCCGTCTCCGGATCCACATAATAGTGGCCCTGGGGCTTCCCGGAAATCCCGTAGGCATAATGGAGCCCCGTGTTGAACCATTGGGGGGAGTTGGGAGCGGCCATCTGATTCAGCATCATATAGACCAGCTCATCGTAAAAGGCCTGGGCATCCTCTTCGGAATCGAAGTATCCGTAACGCTGGCCCCAGTCCCTCCAACAGCCGGCAAGCCGGTGAACGACCTGCTTGACGCTCCTTTCCGGACCGGTGACCGGATTGCCCTCCTCGTCAAGGATGGGATTCCCCTCCTCATCCCGCTGAGGAACGCCTGCCTTCCGAAAGTACTTGGAAATCAGAATGTCCGATGCGACCTGAGACCAGGCCTTCGGAACCTCCGCTCCCTTCATTTCAAAGACGACGGAACCATCCGGATTGGTGATGCGGCAATCCCGCCGCTCATACTCCACAGACTGATAGGGATCTTCCCCGTGCCGGGTAAATCGACGTGGGATTCTCAAAGGAATTCCTCCTCGACACCAATATGTAGGTACAATGCAATTATATCACTACAATATATTGTGTAAAATCCGGAATTTGCGGTTTCGGGACAAGGCGTCGCATTAGCTGCCTCTCTCTGATTCTTCCACGGATTCTCGAACCGATTCACCGGTTGATTTTCTCAACAGAACGTTTCCAGCCCATTTCCATCGGCCCTCTCCGGATTTTCTTTTATGTTGCGATTAGACTGAACTTGAGGCAAACTACATATAAGACGGAAAAACAACCTGAGCCCTCGCTGCGGCAAGGGATTCCGCTCGGTATTTTACCAGGAGACTGACACTCCGTCGACCCGGAACATCCGCGGTTCCATCCGCGGAATAAAAATATCCACCTGCGAGGGGGAATTCACATTGATTCTGTGGAATGATCGACTGGTCCCGCGAAGCGAAGCGAAAGTGGACATTGAAGATCGGGGCTATCAGTTTGGGGACGGTGTGTATGAAGTGATCCGCGTCTACGGCGGTCGAACTTTTTATCTCCAGGAGCACCTTCTCCGCCTGGAAAAGTGCGCCCGGGAAATCGGCCTGCCTCTTCCCTGGGACGTTTCGCAACTGGCGGAACGGATCAACCAGCTGGTGGAAGCCAATCAACTTCGGGAGGGGACCGTCTACCTGCAAGTCACCCGCGGTGCCGCACCCCGGAATCACGCGTTCCCTGAGTCGGTGCAACCCGTGCTCATCGCCTACACCTCGGAGGCACCCCGGCCGGTCGCCATGCTCAAAGATGGCATCCGGACCTGCACCCTGGAGGATATCCGTTGGCTTCGCTGCGACATTAAAAGCCTCAATCTGCTGGGAGCGGTATTGGCCAAGCAGGAGGCCCTGGAACGGGGCTGCAAAGAGGCCATCCTGGTCCGGAACGGAAGCGTCACGGAAGGGAGTTCCTCCAACGTCTTCATCGTCAAAAACGACACCCTGTACACCCACCCCGCCAACAACCTGATCCTCCACGGAATCACCCGCGCCATTATCCTGAAATGCGCCGAAGAAGCGGGGATTCCCGTAAAGGAGGAAACCTTTTCCGTGGATTCCTTGTATAATGCCGATGAGGTCTTTATCACCGGCACGACGGTGGAGGTTTGTCCGGTTACCCAGGTGGATGACCGAAAAATCGGTTCCGGTACGCCCGGTCCCTTGACGCGGCGCCTGCAGCAGGCCTTCGACGAGCAAATTGCCCGCCAATGCGGTTGTTCAGCGGAAATGAGCGGCCTTTGATGGGCCCTTCGCAATCTTCGTCCCAAGCACAGTGACAGATGGAGGGAGCCGGCCATGGGCGGTGTCAAGAACATTTTCGACGTGATCCAGGGGCGCGAGGAAGACATGCGGAAGCAGATGGAGGAGGCGCTGCAACATATCTCCGAAGAGATGAAAGATTATGAGGGGATGGTCCTGGTGGCAATCAACAAGGATGGACACCCCTGCATTCATACGGTCGGCGTCAATGTCTTTGAAGCCGTGGGACTGATTGAGCTCGGAAAACAGATCATCCTGTCGGAAGAGCCCGATTCCCTGTAACCCCCTTCGACGGGGGTTTTTCTGTTCCCGAAAAACGAAGAGAGCCCCTGAACGGGGGCTAAAACCGCTGACCGGCTGATCTGGCACCGTTTTCCCCTCGGCTCCACTTCGTGACAAGTCCTTCGGTGAAAACGCCTTAATCCAGTCAGCAAGAAAGCCCCGTAACGGGGCTTTCTTTGATCAGGACTGGTTCTCCTGTTTAAGGCGTTTTTCCGACTTGATGTGGTGCCACAAGAAGTAGGCCAATCCTCCCCACAAACCGATGGCGCCGATCAAAAACATGATCCAGGCGGAAACGCTCATCAGGCATTCCCCCTCTCCTGCCGGAACTTCGTGAAGTAGAGGGCACCGACCATGATGATTCCCAGCACACACCATCCGAAGGCGATCAATCCGCTGTGGGGGTATCCCTCATAGGGCTGGCTGAACTCGTCGAGCAGCGTCATCAGCAGCATGCCCGAGAGCAAGACAGGGGTGATCCACCGGAGACAGATGTCCCACCAGCTTCCCAGCCGGACGTAGGAAATCCCGTTGGCGTGCTCCCGGAATTCATCCAACTTCTTGGCGACCCAAGCGATCAGAATCACTTCAAACACTCCGCCGAGGACAATGCCGTACTGGTTGGTGAAATGGTCCACCACATCGAGGTAACGGAGTCCTCCGCTGGTGGTGTAGACCAGTCCCACCAAAAAGGCAAAACCGCATACCCAGTTGACGGCGCTCT
>JAJYSD010000302.1 GCA_021793745.1 Bacillota bacterium | reverse complement strand
GGCGGCCAACCCCGGCAATGCCTCATAGGTTTGAACCAGATGCAAAACCCTCTCGAAGATGGCCCTCTCCTGATTCCAATCCAGGACATGCCAGAAGAACAGTCCCCCGAACAGAACAAAGACAAGGATGAAAGAGATCACCGTGTACGTCTTGAAGCGGATCCCGAACTCCAGACAAGTGAAGAGGCCGGAAAGGGCCAATCCGTAACCGAACCAGAACAGGAGAAAAAAACCGTAGAGCGGAAGACCCCACTGGGTCACATAACCGTTCCAACCGACAAACGTCATCGCCGCAAACAAGGCAAGGGTGCCCGCCGCATAACTGATGAGGGAATAGATCAACCGGCTCCACACGATGACGGACAGCGGAATGGGCCACATGCGCAAAAAACCCAGCCGCTTCAGAAAGGGATCGTTCTTGAGGGAAGACCAGGAAAGGTATTCCCGGGAAAAGGCGGTCCCCATGACGGGAAGGACAGCAACCAACAGATAATCCACCAGCAAATCGTTCATGTTGGCCGCCTCGGGATCCCTGGTATAACCGTTTAAGAGGACTCCAAACATCAAACCCAGGAAGAGGGCGAAGAGGAGCCCCCCCGCAAGTCCGATCCACCGCTGACGCAGCTCCGTCAGTGCAAGCCAAAACGCTTGGGACATATCCATCACTCTCCCTTTCAAGTTCCTTGAGGGATCGCCCATTCAAGCCGTAGGGACCCGACCGCGAGAAGGGTCGTCCAGAGGAAAATACTTACGGTCATCCAGAGGGTCACCTTTCCCTTCGATGTCCGGAAGGCCATGGCCACCGCCGCGGCGAGATGCGTACCGGTGGCCAGCGGCGACAGCAGGGCGAGCCCCGGCAATCCGAACCGTTCCCACAGGCGACGGGCGCGCTGTTTCCTTTTGGACGTAGCTTCCGCTTCACCGGCGCGGGACGGCTTTCTCCTCTTCCTCCACTGATTCCAGCGATCAAACAGCAGGATGACGAGAATCACCGTGATCCAATTGCCCAAAAACCCCAGGACCGCCACCGATACGGGATTCAAACCCATCAGGATGCCGATGGGAATGACACCTACCTCGATCCACGGCACAGCGGCCAACAGAAACAAGGAGATGTACGCTCCCGCTTCAAAGGATTCGATAAACACCCTCAGTTCTTCCATGCTCCCCCACCGCCTCTCCTTCGGTGTGTATGTGTTTATATCTATATATACAGTATAACATTCCCGGTGTTCTGTCAATCATTTTTCGGCCCATCATAAAAAGGGGCGCCATGGGGAATTCCGAAATTAACGGAGATGGTTCAGGTATAATGGGAGCATGGCAAACGAACGGCGGTGTGCCGACGGAATGGATCGGTACTCGGCACGTCGATGGATCGGTTTTTTCAAGTCCGGAACGGGTGGAGATGATGACCGTGAAACTGTTGATCGCAGACAGGGATCCAAAGGAGCGGACCGGTCTGGAGTGGCTGATCCAATCCTATCCGGTCCCCTTCGACCGGGTGATCCATGCGGAAAACCCTGATTCCGCCCTGGAACGGCTTTTGCAGGAGGTTCCCCAGGTGATCTGCATCGAGCTGGACATGATTCCCCGGGACCTGTGGGACGGATTTCGACAGACGGTTCGCCGTTACGCCCGCAGGGTGATCGGTATTACGGCGGAGGCCACCTTCGAACGGGCGATGCAAGCGATTGAACTGCGTGCCGTCGACCTGTGGGTCAAACCGGTGTCACCGGACCGGGTCCGCCGAACCTTGAGCCGCTGTTACCGGGAGCTGGCGGAAACCGCCCCCGTCGATTCGCCGTCCGCTCCGCCGGCTCCCTCCCCTTTTTCTTATCGGGAACTGTTTCTGGACGGAGATGCAGCCAAACCCGGACCCCTGCTCTTGATCCAGCCGGAAACCTCTGAGGAGATCGCTCCCCTGCACCGCTTTTTGCAAAATTATCCCTTTCGCTCCCAACCGTCCCTGTTTCCCTTGAGCGATGCCGTCGTCGCCCTGTTTCCCCGGGATCGGGAAAACAGGGAACGGGATCTGCACCGGACGGCTTACCGGATGGTGAACGAGGGGTCCGAGCGGCTCGGTATCTCGCTGTTCGTGGTGCTGCATCCCGGCGGGAATACCCCCACGCTGCGGGAACAATACCAGACCGCCCGCCAAGCCCTGCAACTCCGCTTCTACCGGGGGGACCGGCAAGTGGTGAAGACAAATCATCCGGTCCAGTGGCGGGAACTGGATCCCTTTCTCACGCCGGAAGAGCAGCACCGGTGGCTGGAGATGCTGGACGGCCGAAACCGCGATGACGTAAAAAACTGGATGCAAGGCGAATTTCTCACCCTGGCTCCTCCCTACCCGGATCCGGGTCTGCTCCGCATCCGCCTGACGAGCATCCTGGCCCAACTGCGCCGGTTCATGAAGCGGGAAGGGCTTCACCGGGAAAAGGTCCTGGAAAATCGCTACCACCAGATCTTCGCCACGGTGCTGTACCAACCGCTCCTGTACCGGATCGTGCAGGATCTTTTGCTCTTCATCTACGAGCTGTTCGAAGCCGCGGAGGATCCTTCCCGCCGGGAGCTCTCCAACCCGGTGGAGCAGGGCGTCCGGTATATGGAAAAGGAGTTCCACCGCCCGGGGCTGAGCCTGAAGGAGGTGGCCGAGCACGTAGGGCGAAACCCCGCCTATTTCAGCCACCTCCTGTCCCGTCAGAAAAAGGTGACCTTCCGGGAGCTGCTGCGAACCATCCGGATCCGGCACGCCAGCCGGCTGCTCACCTCCACCTCCCTGTCAATTCAGGAAATCGCCGGCCGGTGCGGGTTTCCCAACGCCAACCATTTCAGCCGGGTTTTCAAAAAGGTGACGGGAACCACACCCAGAGCCTATCGAAACCTAAAAAACAGAAAGGAGGACAAAGAAGAGAAAGGTTGATGGTGAAACCGCTCCCACGATTGTGACGCCCCCCAAAAAAATCCTCCTTTTTCAAAAACCCGCCCGCTATTTCCGTCTTCCTGCATTTTGTATACTCAAAAGAGAAAGGGAATTGTGTGAACGAAGGAAGGTGCAACCCATGAGCAAACCCCAGGCGAAACCGAGGACCGTCCGCGCCCCGCGCGGGACCCGTCTCAACACGAAGGGCTGGATCCAGGAGGCGGTCCTGCGGATGCTGATGAACAACCTGGACCCGGAGGTAGCGGAACGCCCCGAAGACCTGGTGGTCTACGGCGGGATCGGAAAGGCGGCGC
>JAJYSD010000301.1 GCA_021793745.1 Bacillota bacterium | reverse complement strand
AGCCATCGGCTTGATCTCGATTCGGAAAGCGGGAGTCCCCCTCTCCTCCCGCCTTCACGATCACGAAAACGGTTCCCCATCCATCGATGCGGGGAACCGTTTGTTGTTTTATCCCGTCCAACCGTACCCAGCATGACCGGCAGCAATCGTTCCGTGCGCCTCCTCACCGATGGTCCGGTACCGGCTCGTCGGGCTGGACCAGGACTTTGCCGTACCCGTCAAAGTAGAGCTGAAACGTTTCACCGGATGTCCGCCCCAACAGCGTCTTCATATTGACGTCCGTCTTCACCTGCGGCACAAGCCCCTCCGACCAGCCGATCACGGAATCGGGATCCACCACCACCGGCGCGTCCAGAACGACCAGGGGTCCGTGGGACGTGATGGCGACATAGCCCGTCCCGGTCAGCCGGCAGGTAAACAGACCTCCGGAGGCCACCCCTGCCCCCCGGATCACCGTGACATCCCAATCCACCGACTTCTCAAAGGCGAGGAGATGGCGACCCTCCACGAACATCGTTTCCGCATTCAGACGCAAAACCGTGATATCGGCCGCTTGGTGGGCCAGATACAAATCCCCCTGACCGGAGGCCTTCATGAGGGAGATTCCTTCCCCGGTCACCGCCTTTTTCAGCCACCTGCCGAGGCCGCCCGAGGTGCTTTCAAATTTGATATCTCCCTTGTAGGCGATCATGCTCCCCATCCGGCAATAGATCTCGTCGGTAAGGCGCACCTTCAGCAGCTTGCTGTTCTGCAGCACAAACGACTCGCGGGTCTCATTCCCTTCAGTCTGTTGCATCAATTCCTTCAAGGTGTGACTCATCGACCCTTTTCCTCCTTCTTGGTGCATCAGGAATCGATTAAGGATGAGGACAAACCCTGCCAAGCACAAGAAAAGCACGGCTTCCTCCGGTTTCCGCCTCCTGGACGCCGGAGTCCCCGATCGCTTCCCGGTCAAACAAAAAACAACTTTTTGATAATACCCCTGAAAATGAACGCCCCCCTTTCCCAACCGGGCGGGAGGCATCCCTTCAGCCGCAGTACTTGTCAAAGGCGGCCGTCAAATCGGCGGCGATCTCATCCAATCCCCGGTCTTCGATCTGGTGCCGATGGATCATGTGGACCAGCTTGCCGTCCTTCATCAGGGCGAAGGAAGGGGAAGACGGAGGCTCTCCCTCAAAGTACTCCCGCGCCTTGGCGGTGGCTTCCTTATCCTGTCCGGCGAACACCGTATACAGGTGATCCGGTTTTTTCTCATGGGTAAGGGCCTTTGCTACCGCCGGACGGGCCAGACCCGCCGCACAGCCGCAGACGGAATTGACAACGATCAGCGCAGTTCCGTTCTTCCCTTCACCCTCCAGGGCTTCCACCACTTCCTCCGGTGTGCGGAGTTCCTTAAAACCGATGCGCGTCAATTCATCCCGCATCGGCTGTACCATCATCTGCATCTGTTGAAAATAGAAATTGTGCGCCATCAACCACCCCTCCTTTTCTTTTCATTCTAACCAAAATGATAAAGGAGGTCTACTCGACCGATTCGGGTTCGGGGGCTCGGCAGGGGCTTTTTTGTTATAATACAGTTGTTCACAAATAACCTTTGTTATATTATAATGAAACCAAAACCGCGAGGAGGCGAAAACCGTGGCGGACCCGGGATCCACGAAGGCGGAGAATGTTTGGCTGTGCCCCGAGTGCGGTGAGGAAGTCCAGGATACCTATGACGGGACGCAGAAGGATTGCTGCAACGACCAGTGGATTCGGCTCCAGATCGAGCGCTGTTACGCTTAACCTTCCATCTTCCCACCCGATCGGTCCACCGGCGGCGCGTTCATGCGCCTTCTTTTTTGCAGGCATTCTCCCCGCGAAGAACCCCGCATGTTCCCCGCCCTTCACACAACCCGCATTCCACCGAATGCAAAAAAGGTGTACCGCAACCCTTGTCCGAAGCGATACACCCGCATGGGAAGAGCTTCCTCCGGAGCCCGGAACGAAGCGATGTATCAATCGATCGAAACCCTCTGATCCCCTTGACACGGAAGCCTGATGGCTTCCATCTCACCGGACGGCTGCTCCACCTTTCACCATCTTCCCCATCCGCTGGGCTGCCTCGATGATCCGCGGAGCGAAGGCCTCCATCTTCTCCTCCGTCAACCGCCCCACCGGTCCGGATACGGCCAAGGCGGCGATGATTTCACCCAATCGGTTGAAAACGGGAGCCGCAACGGCCGAAGCGCCCGCTTCCCGCTCCTCCATGCTGGTGGCATATCCTCGGCGGCGAATCTCCTCCAGCTGTTTTCGGTACCGCTCCCGGTCAATGGTCTCCGGCCAGGAAGGATCGTTTAGAATAATCTCCTGCGTCTCCGGGGGAGCATAAGCCACCAACACTTTGCTGGAGGCGCCGACGGTCAGAGGCATCCGATCGCCGATGGGTGCCACGCGGCGGATGGTCTGGTGGCTCTCCACCGCTTGAATGCGGACCCGTTCCATCCCGTCCCGAATATAGAGGCTGACCGTCTCCTCCAATTCGTCCCGCAACCGTTCCATTTCCGGCAGAAACAACACAGCCGGATCATCGGACTGGCTCAGGTTGGCGGACAGTTCCCAAATGCGAAATCCCAGGCGGTATTTCTCGGTCTCCGGATTGCGCCGGAGGAAGCCCTTTCCCTCCAAGGTGACCAGCAGGCGGTAGACGGTGCTCTTGTTCAAACCCGTGTGCTGGGCGATCTCCGTCAGACTCCATTCCCTCTTTTCTGTAAAACAGAGCAGGATATCCAATGCCCGTTCAGCGGCGCGGACGGTAAATTTCTTATCTTCCATCGAGGAGCATCCTCCGGTTTCACTGGTTGAAATTCAATTTAATTTTCATTATAACACGTTCCCCGGAGATCATAAGAATGTTTTTGATAAAAAATAAGGCTATACAACGACACAAATCCATTGTATAATGGGTATCGAAAAAAGAAACTTAGTTTCATACAGCGGAACGGATCGGATCTCTTCCTGTTGTATCTTCCGATCACCGACAAAGGAGGTAAAGCCCCATGGCAAACCGCGATGATTGGTTCAACATCCGCTCCACCCTGGAAGTGGATGGACGCACCTATGTTTACTGGCGTCTCCAGGGCCTGGAGGAACAGGGCCTCGGAAACATCTCCCGTCTGCCCTTCTCCATCAAGGTCCTGCTCGAGGCGGCCGCCCGGCAGTACGACGGCAAAGCGATCACCGCCGAACACGTCCGCATGTTGAGATCG
>JAJYSD010000300.1 GCA_021793745.1 Bacillota bacterium | reverse complement strand
CGATCTCTCTCCCATTTTTTTTCGCAATTCCGGGGTAAGGGCGGGAGAAGGAGCTTCCTCGATCAGCTTCTGGTAACGCCGCTGGATGGAGCAGTCCCGCTCCCCCAGGTGTATCACATTGCCGTGTTGATCGGCCAAAATCTGAATTTCCACGTGTCTCGGTCGGGACAGGTATTTTTCGAGGTAGACCCCGGGATTGCCGAAGTTGGCTTCGGCCTCCTGCTGAGCCGTCCGGATGGTGCGTCTCAATTCATCTTCGCTGTGAACGACACGCATTCCTTTTCCGCCGCCTCCGGCGGTCGCCTTAACCATCACCGGGTAACCGATCGATGCCGCCGTCTCCAGCGCGGCATCCAAATCCTCGATCACTCCCTCCGTTCCCGGCACGACCGGCACTCCCGCCTTTTTCATCGTCTCCCGGGCGGTCGTCTTATCCCCCATTTTGCTGATCGCATCGGGATGGGGACCGATGAAGGTGATGCCGCACGCGGCGCAAAGCTCGGCAAAATCGGCATTTTCCGCCAAGAAGCCGTAGCCGGGGTGAACGGCGTCCGCCCCGATCAGGGTGGCGGTACTCATCAAATTGGTCATGTTCAGATAACTGTCCCGGGATGGAGCGGGACCGATACAATACGCCTCATCGGCCAGTTTCACATGCAACGAATCTTGGTCAGCTTCGGAATAGACGGCAGCCGTGGCAATTCCCAATTCGCGGCAAGCCCGAATCACACGAACCGCGATCTCTCCACGGTTGGCGATGAGCACCTTTTTAAACAAGCGGCGATCTCCTCCGCTCATTCGGTCTTCACCAGGAACAAGGGCTGACCGTATTCCACGAGCTGACCATTTTCCACCAGGATGTCGACAATTTCGCCGCGCACTTCTGCTTCGATTTCATTCATCAGCTTCATCGCCTCAATGATGCAAACCACGGTCTTTTCATCCACCCGGTCGCCAACCTGAACGTAAGGATCGGCATCCGGTGCGGGAGCCCGATAAAAGGTCCCCACCATGGGAGAAACAATCTTATGTAATTGGGCATCATCTCCCGCCTCGGCCGCTCTTTTCGGCTCAGGATCCGGAGCCGGAGCAGCCTGTGGAGCCGGCGACGGCGCAGGCGCAGGTTCCGCAACCGCCGGACTTTGCGCGACCTCCACCTTTTCCGGAGCAGAGGGTGCCGTCATGACAGCGGCCTGCTCCTTCGTCCCCTTCTTAATAAACAGTTTCGCGCCGTCTTTTTCCATCTCGAATTCGTCGATTTTCGATTCATCAATTAAACGGATCAGTTCGCGCAGTTCATGCATTCGGAACGGCACGACCTTCACTCCTCTCGCTTTCAAACGGTGACGATTTTATCATACATGTTTTTGACCCTGCTTGGCCACCCCTTCCCTCCATTTTAACCCGGATAGAAAAGAAAAAACCCTCCCGAACCCGGAGGGTGAAGAAAGGAGGCCTACGGCCGGTAAGCGACGGACACTTGGGTTGCCGGCACATCCATGTGCTTTTTCACGAGGCCGATCAATTTGACCACCTGGGAATTGGAGAGCTTCTCACTCTGAACCACCACATCCACGTGTTGGTCTCCCGTGATCACCACGGCGTCGCGAAAGCCCTCATTTCGGATCAATTCCTCCAATACGGATTCCGTTTTATCCACCTTCATCAACTGGTCGATCTTGCTTTGCGCCTCCTTCAGCTCCTTTTCGGAGGACTCCGGGTCGGTCAACACGTTCATATACTCTTCCGTCATCTTGGAACGAAGATTGTTGCGCTGCAGCTGGTATCCTACAAAATAGTCACTGGTCGCGCGATGGGCCTCCTCCTTCGAATCCGCCTCTTCCGTCTTGAGATCCACCTGCACGTCGTTCTCCTTCGATGGCTTACCGGCCTGCTCCACCGGTTCCACGGGGCCGGTGACGATATAGTAGGCCGACAGGACCACCATCAGCGTCAGCATCGTCACCAGCCAGACCGTCTGTTTGTTCATGGACATCTTGCATCCCTCCTAACAAGGGTTAACCTTTCGGCAACACGGAAATGCGATGAACCGGCACGTCCAGCACCCGCTGGACCGCCTCGATAATCAGTTGTCTTCGCTTCAGATCCTCCGCCCCTTCCGCCACAATCAACACACCGCGCACTCGCGGTTTGATCCGCTTGACTACGATCGGCTTCTCCCCTTCCTCCGTGCGGTGAAGGACAACCTTGTCCTCGACGGTGTGCTCTTGGATCTTCCGCGTCCCCCCTTTCCGGTCATTCTCTTCGGTCACCTGCTCCGTTTCCCGCCGATCCTTTTCCACGACCGTTTCCTCGGAGGATTCCAGATTGACCATCACCGACACATTATCCACCCCCACGATCTTCCCTAGTGCGTCCTTCAACTGGGATTCATACATCGATTCGTAATCCTGCATGGTCATGTCCTTGTTCCCGAAGACCGCGGCAGGGACGGATCCGTCACCGGATTTCCCCGAAGAAGCAGGATCCCCCGGCACCTCCTCTTCAACAGAGAAAAAGGAGGACAAAATCATCAACGCGGCACCCAGGCAACCGATCAGGATCAGCCATCGGAAGGTGTTTACCCTTTTAGCCCCCTGTTCGCCACCTCCCCACATTTTCTCAACCCGATCAAACAGCCCTCTGAACACCGGAACCCCTCCCTCAGGAAGCATCTTCCCATGTCACATGCACCTGTTCGGTTGACAATTCCCATCGTTGCTGCAGATATTTGGCGACCCGAGAGGCGACCGGATCCCGCGCCGGGGACGGTGGGGAATCCCGCTTCGAGGAAGCCGGCTGATCCGGACCGATGACTATCGGATCCACGGGTTGGACGGGCATCACTTCACCCCCTTCCCCTTGACTCCGCCGGGGGGAGATGACCAGTTGGATCCTCCGGATGGCGGGGGATTCCTGTTCCCCGGCCTCGGAGAGGACAACATCGCTTTTCAGAACCGTCACATCGAACTCCTCTTCCACATCCTGCTTGATCGTCTTCGCCAACTTCTGCTGCACTTGGGAATGGATCAACCGATCCTGGGTCCTTTGAAGGGCCTCCCCCTCCTTCCGGATGGTGCTCAACGCGGCGGTTTCCCCCTCCGGAACCGGGGATTTTTCCGGGGTGAAGGCGAACCCTTCCAGGTCCTTGTCCAACAGAGAAAAAATCGGATTTAAGATCGCCAGGATGATCAAAAGCCCCATCACCAGTTTCACGTAGCGCTCCATCGAATGATTGGGGAGAAGGAGA